>JAPKZC010000186.1 GCA_026394025.1 Candidatus Solibacter sp. | reverse complement strand
TGGGCCGCCTGGCGGCCGCGCCGATGCCGTCGCGCCAGTGATAATCGTCGGCGAAGCAGCCGCCGGGCCAGCGCAGCACGGGGATCAGCCCCTTGAGATAATCCACGGCCAGTTTGCGATGGCCGTTGATATTGGGGATCTTCGAGTTCCGGCCCACCCACAGGCCACCGTAGATGCAGGTGCCGAGATGCTCGGCGAAATGGCCATGGAGTTCGGGCCGCACGGCGCCGGTCTCCTTGGCGAGGTCGATGTTGACGCGGCTATCGGTAGCGGGCGAAGACAGGCCCCTGCGAGTGGTAAGGATGGCGGCTGTGGTGGCGCCGGCTCCGAGAACGAATCCGCGGCGGGAGATAGGCTGGCTCATAATGAGAACTACGTTATACCCCCGCGCGCCGGCATGCAAGCGCTATCAGTTGCGATCTGGCACCGGATGCCGCAGAGTCGAATTATGACCAGAGCGGTAGTGTTCTGTCTGGCGGCCGGCATGGCCTCGGCGCAAACCATCAGCCTCACCGTGAACACCGATACCGTGCTGCATGCCATCGACGAGAAGATCTATGGTCAATCCCTGGAGCACATCTATCACTCGGCCAGTGGTGGCCCTGGAAACCCTGGCGGGGCTGCGGAGGAGCGGAATCTCTTTCTGCGCACCGGCGGCTTCCGTCCCGATCTGACGCAGGCCGTGGCCGCCTTGCATCCACCCATCATCCGCTGGACTGGCGGCCCTCCCGCCGGCGAATACAAATGGAAGGACGACATCGGGCCGCAGTCGAAGCGCGCCGGCCATCGCCGCGGGGACGAGGTTGATCCGCCCTCCTTCGGCATCGACGAGTTCCTGGCCTTCACGCAAAAGGTGGGGGCCGAGCCTGTGGTTGTCATCCGGGTGGGACCGGGCAGCAAGACGGAGCGCGCGACGCTGCTCAGGGATGCGGCCGATCTGCTGGATTACTGCAATGGGCCCCGCGAAAGCGTGTGGGGCAAGATCCGGACGCGGAACGGCCACCCCGAACCCTACCGCGTGAAGTATTGGGAGATCGATACCGAGACCGGGAAGTTGCCGCCCGCGGAATCCGTGGAGGCGCTGGGGCAGTTCGTCACTGCCATGAAGCAGGTGGACCCGACCATCCGGACCATCGGGCCACGCGGCCTGGCGGACTACTTTAGCGTTCACCTCGACGAGAGATCGAAGAATCCGAAGGCCAAGCTGTTCGTGTCTGGTTGGAAGACGCAAAACGCAGATTGGCTCGGCGGGCTCCAAGCCGGCGCCATTCTCAACGCGATGGAGCGCGACGCCGCTGTGGCCATGGCGGCCGCCTCCCCGGACAACGCGTTGATCGGTTTCGACCGGGGCTCGTGGTTTCCGTCGCCGAATTACGTGGTGATGAAGCTCTATCGCGAGCACTTCGCGCCGGAGGTGCTGGAGATCGCGGGGAACTTGGGCGACCTCAGCGCCACCGCCACGCGCACGGCGGATAGGGAGAAGATCTACCTCAAGCTGGTCAACGCGAGGGAGCAGGACGTCTCGGTAGCGGTGGTCCTGCGCGGTGATTTCCCGCTGCTGGGGGCAAGCATGCGGATGGTGGCACCGGATCGCCTCACCGCGCGCAACACGCTGGAGCAACCGGCCGCGGTGCAAGCGGTGCCGGCCAAAGTAGAGCGGATCGGCATGACCGCACGCCTCCGCCTGCCACGGTGGAGCGTAGCGGTGGTCACCCTCTCGCGGTAGAGCCATGGCGAAAACTGCACGTTGGCTGCTGATCGGTCTCTGGTGTTGTTGGCTGACAGCTGCCGAAACCGTACAGCATCCGTTTCGCGGCGTCACCTACATCGAGCGCGTGGAGACCGCGCCGCGCGCGCTGCGTATGCACGTGGTGAAAATCGATCTCGCGGCGCCGGGGATTGCCTTCAAGCTCTCCCCGCCAGGCGGCACGTTAGAGACCGTGCGCCAGACCACGCTGGAGTTCCTGCTTCAGGAGCACGCGCAGATCGCCATCAATGCGCACTACTTCCTGCCCTGGCCGTCGTCGAATCCCGAAGCCTCGCTGGTGGGCTTTGCGGCGTCCAACGGCACGGTCTACTCCGGGTTCGAAGTGCCCGCGCAGAGCTATGCGCTGACGCCGTACGCGCCGGCGCTGAACATTGATGCGGAGAATCACGCGAGCATCGTGCATCGCGACGCGGCGAACGCCAGCGGCACGCACATTGCGGAGGGGGTCAGGGTGTGGAATGCAGTGTCGGGCTCGGCGCAGATTGTCACCGGAGGAGTGAAGACGATTCCGCGGTACGACCCGGAGGGCGTGTTGCAGCCCGGCGGTCCGAACGCGTATTCCAACGCCAAATCGTGGTATGCGCAGACCAATGCGCGGTCGGCCATCGGAATCTCGAAGGATGGGAGCACGTTGGTGCTGTTCACGGTGGACGCCCGCGGCGGCAGCGCCGGGATGACGGTAGGCGAAGTGACGGACGTTTTGATCCAGGACTACGGGGTGTATGAGGCTCTCAATCTGGATGGAGGCGGATCGACCACGCTAGCCATCGATGGTGCGATTGTGAATGTGTCTTCGGACAATCCGAAGGGTCGGAGCGTGGGAAGTAGCCTGGCGGTGTTCGCGGCGCGGTAACTATGCCGCGGATGAGATCAGACAGGCCGGGAGGCTTGTCCTGCCAGCAATTTGCCGATGGTGGCGATGTCTACCAGGCCGCAGGCGCCGTATAGGGCGGGGAGGAAGACTTCGGGCTTGTGGATGCGTCGGAGGGCGGCGACTTTCCTGGTGCCGGCACGGTAAGCGGGGAGATACATCCGGCCCAACAGCGGGTGGCGTCCCCAGGCGCCAGAGAGCTTGTCGGCGCGCTCAGGCGACACCAGGAAACTCCGGCGCAGCGTGGCGGCTACTTCGTTTTGCGGCGTGCCATCGCCCCAGGTCAGGTAGGACGACTGGTTCTTGGCGTCGTCCTGAAGCAGCGCCAGGAGGACCCCGATCTGCAAGTCGGTGTCCAGAAGCTCCTCCACTTCGGTGACGCCGTACGCCATCAGAATTGCGTTGTTGGCGATGCCTTCGAAAAGGGCGGCGGCGCGCGTGTTCATGGTCAGCACGGAAGCTTCGAACCCCAGCCCGGGCACCACCTCATGGCTGACCAGTTGCATGAATTCGGGCAATGAGATCTCGAGCGAGGCGTTGATCTCGTAGCTGGCTTCGTACTCCGGTTCGCCGCCGGGACGGCGCGCATGGCCCAGATAGTTCATCGATCCGGAAAACCAGGCTTCGAGAATCGGCAGAAACTGAATGTTGGCGCGCGGCACGTCGTGCAGTTCGGCGGGAAGGTAGGGCAGGACGTGGCGTGCGGTCAGGGCGTCAAAGTGGCCGATCACCGCCGCGCCCAAGAGACGCACGGACGCCATGGATACGCGCTGCTGCCTGCGCCAGCCATCCACGGCGGCCAGCAGGGCGTCGCGGTCGCCCGGTCCGCAGCCCAGTAGTTCGGCGACGCGCTCGCGTTTGCGCTCTGGGCGGGACGGTTCGGGCGCCTGACCGCAGGACGCCATCACGCAACGCTGGTACGGGGCCGGCGCGCCCCTGCCGAGGATCTCCATGGCCAAATCCCACATGGCTTCGAAGCACTCCGCGAGGCCGGCCGGA
>JAPKZC010000907.1 GCA_026394025.1 Candidatus Solibacter sp. | reverse complement strand
GCAAGGGTGGCGAGTGTCCCAAGAGCGGTGGTGACGTAACCCGTTGACGACTCCAGGAGCCCATTCTGAGTGGCCAGCAGAAAGACGCCCACCAGGACCACCGTACTGAATACAACGCCATGCGCTTTTCCCCATCCGCTTTGCCGTGATTCGCGCGACCACTCCTGCTTCAATTGAGCCGTGGCGGCGGTCCGCAAGAATCGCCGGAAGCTCTCGTTCATGATGCGGAACTGCGGGTCCTTGGCAATCAGACCCTGGCGCACCAGTTGACGCACGGCCCGTCCGTTGGTGGGATTCAACAGGCCGTCGACCGCCAGTTGTGCCAGCACGAATTTCTGCTCCTTGGAGCATTCGTGCCAGATCATCCGGTAGTAGCCATCGGCTCGCTCCAAAATCTCGGATGCAATGGTCTCTTCGGAGTAGATCGCTTCCGTCCCGATATCCCCTGCCAGTTGCGCTCCGACGGGCCACAAGGCCGGCAGGGGGCCGCACTCTTTCCAGATCAGGTCGCGCGCCGGACCTGGATACGCCGCCCGCCATTGGAAGGGCTCCTCACGGAGATCAATCACCTCAAGGCCCGGAAATTGGCGCCGATAGTCCTCGGACGAGGGATTCACGGTCATCAGGGCCACAACCTGGGTATCCTTCCGGTGGATTAGCCGCTCAAGCAAAAGGAACTTCTGGTTGTCGATTTCGGTATCGCCCGTGGTGTGCTCGAAGCGCCGAATCTCAATCAACATTTGACGCGGCACCGTGTCCAGGTCCACAAGCTGAGCCCATTTGGGCTCGGTCGCGAGTTGCGCCACGTCCATCTTCCAGGTGGGCTCCCCCCACTGCCAATTCGAAACCGGAGGCAACAGAATCAGTACGTTACGCCCCTCGCGCAGCGACTCCGCAACCTGCCGGTGTCCGTCAAGTTTCAGCGGGGCGATGTGGAAAAGAAACAGCTTCTGCGCCAGTGCCCAGAAGATGCCGCCGATGACGAGAATGACGCCCGCGCCAATTCCCACGGCGGCCCATGCGTCCGCGGGAGTGAAACCCGGCACGTCCGACTCAATGACCAAATCGTGTTCCTTCGGCTTTTCCTTTTCTCCTGCTGGAGGACGAGCCCCGTGCCAGAATAGTTTAATTGACGAGCCTTGGTCTCGCCAGGTCCAATCCGGGGCGGGATCGGAATTGGCGCGGTCCGATAGGACGCTCAGCGATTCCGTGGCTGCATCGTTATAGTCGTGGTGCAGCGAGTAGATGAGGCGGCGGAACCAATCGCTGTAAACTTCCGTGCCGGGAGTCCTGGTTTTGGGGTGGTCTCGGATCGACGGCTTGCCATCCGGCAGGAAGAGAGGAACCAGCCCCATCTTGTCCCATTTGGTGGTGTCCCGGAAGAATTCGTCATACCACAAGTCGGCGCGATCCCAGTTCTTGTGATGATCGTCGATCGACCCCTGGTGCCCCTCCAGAGCCGATGCCAGATGCAGTTGCGCCTGCTTGATCTGCAGCCGCCGCTCCACACTCAGGCTGGCGCGGAACAGGGCCATCGGCGTCAATACCCCAATGAGTAACAGCAGCAGCAGGAAGCTGAGAGCGTAGCCGGCCCGGTAGCCGAATAGTCCCGGTCCCGGATGACGGGAATTCCCCCTGCGCGCACCGCCGGCCATGTGCCAGAGCCTGAATGTCCGCACGAGATACACGCGCGGCCGGCGAAGCAGAGGCACCACCGCGATTCCAGCAACAGCCAACAACAGCGCGAGGTCATAAAAATGGGCCCACTGCACGACGAGCACCGCCAGGAAAACGATGGCGGCCAGTCCCGAAACGGCTGCGGGGAACAGCCAGCGCCTCCCACGCCTCGCGTGCTCGTCCCCCGGCGCGGGATACACCCGGAAACACCAGAACGTCATCAGCAGAGCCGTGTAAGGAACCGCCGCGCACGCAATCACGTTTTCCTCGGCCGAAACGCCGAAACCCAGAAACAGAAAAACAACGATCAACACCGCATAAAGCGCAATTAAATAGCCGTATGCTGCCGCACGATTCGGATTCGGCCAGACGCATTCCGGGGCGAAACGAGGCCGGCAGATGATCCACCAGACCACGATGCACAGGAACGGTCCCGTCAGGAGCAGCAGAAACAAGGTCGACGCCATGGTGATGGACTGCAAGTCCAGAGTCCGGACGGGGGTGAGGTCGTGGTAAACGATGAGGGACCAGGGCGTTTGCGAGAGGCCGGCCATCGGAACCACATGCGCCCGGTAGTCTTTGCCCAGATACTTGATCTTCAAAGAGCCCTGCGCGGAATGGCCGGAGACCGCTGCCATGAGCTCTTTGTTCCACTCGCTCTCCTGGAGGAAGTTCTCCCGCATGTTTTTGGTCTGATCGGAGTGAAACAGGACGGGACCGGATTGTTCGACCAGAGCGAATCCGTAACCGAAGGGCAGCACGGGCTCGAAGAGGGAAAATGGCTGGGCCGTCAGAACCGCCTGACCGCCGCGGATATCCTCCCGGATGCCGGCCAGATCCGGAACGCAATCCTCGGTTTTCATGGACAGCGCGGCCAGATATTCGAGCCGGTTCGGAGGCAACAGCGAATCGAAGTGGAGCGGACCCTTGGTCTTAGCGTCAGCGTCCAGGTAGCTGGTTTTCGGCTCCGTGTAGGTGCGCTGCTTGGAAAAATCGATGAACGGGGTAACGTAGTCGCCCGGGCTCCATTTGACCACCTGATGCCCGTCATCATCGGTCCAAAATGCGTTATTGAAGTTGAAGCCAGGGTATTTCTGGACGGCACTCGCGAGATCCGCGGAATAAACCTTATCAAAGGTGCTACTCGTCGATTCCGGGCGCTTCTTGCCGTCCCCAAAATCTGCGATCCGTTGCCGGGTCACCTCGTTGTCTTGCGCCTTTTTCAGATCGTGTTTCAGCGCATTCGTCTGACACATTGCCACCAACTGGTCGCGCATGAGCCCCAGTTCGGAATGGATGTTGTTCGAAAGGTCCTTGCCAAGCTGCCGCAACTTCCCCTCGGTGTTGTCGTCGTTGGAATGAAAGTGGGCCGCCTGGAGTCCGGACAGCGTGAATACGCCGGTCAGCAGAACCAGAAAGAGAGCGAGAAACCCCAAATCCCGCAGCGGGAAGCGCTCCCGGTGGTTCATGAGAAACAACTTGAGGATCGGGCCGCCCGTACAGATAGCGAAAAGCAGGACAGTGAGCCAGATGATGACCGTGTACGAAATGGCCATCGCCTCCCACTCCAGGTTCGCGGAGGATCTCAACCCGCATAGCATCCACCGGTGCCGTTCTTCTTTCCCGTCGGGGTCGTCATTGAACGCGTCGATCAGAATCGGCTGAAGGAAGAGTTTGTAGTTTGTGCCGGTCAGGGTAACATCCGTCAGGTGGATCGAAACGGGGTCCGCTTTCGCCGCCTGCTCCTTTTTCGGCCCGGGCTCAGCTTTCGGCGCGCTCCCGGCCGGGTTCGCCGCTCGAAGGGGAGCCTAGCGACCAGTGGCTGGAACATCTCTTCGAGCCCGAGCAAACCCCGGAAATCTGTGGCATTTCCCGCCTCCCCAAGGGCGTCGAACTCCAGGACCCAGCGGCCGTTGCGGTGCAGTGGCGAAAGCCTGGAAGCGGGTTCGGATGGCTTTCTTTTTGACGCCTCGGCCAACTCAAACGTCGGCGCCAGGTATCTCATATAGTCTTTTCGAGCTTCCTGCCGCCGGCCCTCGTCCTCGTGCCGAACCACGAGAATCTGATTGTCAAAATCGACTTTCTTGCGAACCGGGGCGCCTTCATGTTTCTCCCGGCGGGCCAGGTCGGCATAGAATTCCAGAATGCTCCCATGAATCGTGATCTGCGCCTGCAACTGCTCTCCCAGGGCAGCCAGGGATCGAAAGTTGCGATTGCCAAGGTACTCGCGCTGGGCCTTCACGTACACGAAGTAGTAGAGACAGAAAGCGGAGGCCAGCACCACTGCGGTGATCACCGGGAGGACCCACGATGTTGTGCGCTGTTCCTGACTTGCCGGCTCAGGGACGGCCTCTGAGCTGGTCGCGGGATCGCCCGCAGTGGAATCGTCCGGCATGGTTCCCCCTGGAATACAGAACTCTGAGAATCCTCGAAGGTATTAGCGAAGTATACGCCAATTTCCCGCCATTCTGATCCGGGCATGCCGATCTGCGAACTGCCGCGCCCCTGAGTCCAGGCTGCCGGGGTTCTGCGCCCGATTTAGCAAAGTTATAATATTGGCGGTCTATATTAGCAAGTGTTATATTCAAAGTACCGAACATGGAACTTCATTCCCTTCAGGTATTTCTCACCGTCGCGACCGAGAGAAGCTTCTCCCGCGCGGCGGAGAAACTGTTGCGCACGCAGCCGGCGATCTCGCTCTCCTTACAGCGGCTGGAGCAGGAATTGGGGGAGAAATTGATCGATCGGTCGGGGAAAGACCTGATCCTGACCGACGCCGGGCGCGCGGTGCTGGAATACGCACGGCGTTTCCAGAGCCTGCACCAGGAGATGGACAACTCGATCGCCGAATTGCGCGACAACTCGGCGGGGCGGCTGACCATCGGGGCCAACGAATCCACCACCCTGTATTTGTTGAAGTATATCGAGCGCTACCGTGAGATGTACCCCAAGATAAAGGTTCAGATCCGGCGCAGCTATTCGAGTAAGCTGCCCAACGAACTGCTGGACGGCAACCTGGAGTTGGGTGCAATCAGCTACGATCCGGGCGATGAACGCCTCAAATCGAAAGTGATCTATATCGACGCGTTGGCGTTCGTAGTATCCCCGAAACACCGGTTGGCCAGCCGGAAAACGGTTTCGATTACCGAACTCGGCGCGGAGAATTTCATTGCGCACAATGTGTTGTCGCCGTACCGCGAGGTGGTGCTGCGTGAGTTTCTGACCCACAAGGTTCCACTGCGAATGGATGTGGAGATGCCGACCATCGAGACTATCCGCAAGCTGGTGGAGCGCAACATGGGCGTGGCGTTTCTACCGCGCATGTGTGTGGAACAGGAGATCGAGCAGAAGCGGCTGTGCGAGGTGCGGGTGAAGGAAATACACGTGGAGCGCAAGATCCGGCTGATCTATCCCACGCGGCGCGGGCTGAGTCACGCGGCGAAGGCTTTCCTGGCAGTGGTGGGATAAGCGGAGTCGGCCACGGAGATTGGCCGGGCATGTCCGCAGCATGGTGCTGGACACCCGAAGCGAAGGATGCAACGGCGATTGGTCTTCCAATGGTGTTCGCTGTTGTTTGACCGTATGTACGGCACTGGCATACGTTATGTACGCTTGTATGGTACACTGCATATCATGAAAGTCACCACCACAGAGTTTCGGAGGAACCTGTTTCAGCTTGTCGAGCGTGTACTCCAAGGCGAAGTGGTGGAGATTATGCACAAAGGCCGTTTGGTGCGACTTGTGCCAGAAGTCCAGCCGGCCAAGATGTCTCGCCTTGTGCAGCGAGACACCATCAACGGCACACCGGAAGACCTCGAACTGGCGCAACAGGAATTGGATGACGAGATGCGTACCGCAGGGAAAAACAAATGGGTCGACAAACCTACTTAGATACGAACGTTGCCATTTTCCTGCACTGCGGTAATTCGGTTCGCCTGTCACGTCGAGCGATCGAGCAAATCGAAAGTGCCGATCTTCTAGTTTCAGCTATGGTCATGCTCGAACTCGAGATGCTGTACGAGAAAGGCGCCATCAAATACACGGCATCACAGATTCTGTCCGACCTCAATCAACAAATCGGGGTGGCCGTCTGCCAGTTGCCGATGGCCGTCATCATAAACAGTGCATTGCAGGTGAAATGGACTCGTGAACCCGGCGACCGTCTCATCGTCGCCAACGCGATCGCCAACAACGAAGCGCCCCTCGTCACATCCGACCGGCGCATACACGAACAGTATCCGAACGCGATCTGGTAGGTCCGTCCGCCAACTGCTATTCTGATTCTGCATCGTGTCGTTTCGACCCATCGCCGCCGTCCTTATTGCCGGCGCACTCCTAGCGGGCATCGATGAATCCAGGATTCTACCGTCCGAAGATCCGG
>JAPKZC010000923.1 GCA_026394025.1 Candidatus Solibacter sp. | reverse complement strand
GATAAACCAACCGCCGTCCGGTCCGGGGATAATAGCGCACCAACCCGTTCGCGCCGCTTTGACGGGTTCCCACCCAGAGCGAGCCGTCGGCTTCCGCTGCCATGCCATAAACGGACAACTCGCCTACGGCATCCGAATGTCGAAAACGCCAGCGGCCGTTAACCTGGGCGCCCCGAAACAGGCCACGGGTCGTGCCCACCCACAGGTCGCCCGCGGCGTCGCGTACAATGCACCATATTGCCGGACTGGCAAGTCCCTCTTCCTCGGCGAAGCTCCGCCATTGGTCGCGTCCCAGCCAGCGCGCCACTCCGTGGCCGCTGTAACCGAGCCAGAGCGAACCTTCGCGGTCTTCGATAGCCGTGTACACTTCCGCGCGCCGCAACCCGCTTTCCGTGCCGTAGTCCCGGCAGTCGTCGCCGCCGCAGATTATCAACCCCGCGTCGTGCGGGATCAGAACCTGCCCGAGGCGGTTGACTGACAGGGGCGAGGTGCGCACGGAGGCCAGCTTCGGGAGGGCTGGTACCTCATGAAAACGCGCCGCGGACGGTTCGCGCACCAGCACCCTTTCGGGGGAGCGAATCCACAGGCGCCCGGCAGTATCCTCTACGATACTTGCCCATGGTCCGCCGGTCACGCCGCTCTCGCCGTCCCACTGCCGTTCCCGGCCATCTTTGAGTGAGCACATCACCAATCCGCAACCGAACCAAACCGTTCGATCGGACGCCACGAATACACTGCGGGACTGTTTCGGCGAAACCAGGCTCGCTTGCCCACGGCCAAGTAGGGGCATCGAGCGCAGGCCCGAAGCCGTTGCCACATATAGGCTTGTGGCATCGCTGCCAATCAGCTGTCCGCCTGCCAACTCGACGTCGGCAAACTCCGGAACCGGAGCGAAGGCATCTCCCGTCCAGCGGAACAGGCCGGCGCTCGATCCCGCCCAGAACTGGCCGTCGATGGAGCTGTGCATGGAATTGACGTAGGCCTTTTTCGAGGCGGAGTCCGCACCGAAAGGCCGAAAGCGGTCGCCATCGTAGCGAAAAAGGCCGCCCTCCGTGCTTGCCCAAATAAAACCCTGGCGATCCTGATGCAAAGCGATGATGGTGGGATTGGTCAAGCCCTGGTCGGGTCCATACATCTGGAATGACCAGTGTTGCGCCTGTCCAGGCGCGGCGCAAAGCAGCCACGCGAGGCAAGCCATCCCAATCCGAGCTGTCGCACCCATCACAGTACCTATCGACCGGAACTGGCCGCCCAGATAGGGCGGGAGGGAACGAAATCCCATTTCCCAACCTTTTCGGAGTAAAGAAGTCTAAACCAATTCAACCTGTCCGCCGTATTTAGCAGGAGAGACCCTTCATGCAGACGTTGCTCCAGGACCTGCGTCACGCCGTCCGAAGCCTGTGGAAGTCCCCGGGATTCGCCCTCGTCGCCACTGCCACACTGGCGATCGGCATCGGCGCCAATACTGCCATCTTCAGCATCGTCGAAACCGTCCTTCTGCGCCCGCTGCCCTACCGCAACCCCGAACAACTGCTACGCCTCTACGAGAGTGAATCGGCGCCCGGCCAGTATCCCTTCGCCGGTCCGGATTTCATCGACTGGAAAACCCAAAGGACATGACGCTGTTCAGTTGGCCGCAGGACATGAACCTCAGCGGCAAGGGACAGCCGGAACCCGTCAAGGTGCTCCCCGTCGAGGCGAATTTCTTTCCCCTGCTCGGTGTCGTGCCGCTGCTGGGCCGTACGTTCGCGCCAGGGGAAGACCAGCCCGGCAAAGACCAGGTCGCCGTTCTCAGCCATGGCCTCTGGAAGAGCCATTTCGCCGAAGATCCCCGTGTCATCGGGCAGACGCTCTCGCTCAACTCGAAGAAATACACCATCATCGGCGTGGCGCCGGCCACCTTTCGATATCCCTCCCGCACGCAACTCTGGATTCCGCTGGACATGGACTCCAAAACTCTTGGCACTCGGGGCAACCATTGGGCACAGGCTATCGGCCGGATGAATCCGGGTGTCGGCATCCAGAAGGCGCAGGCGGACCTGACCCTGATCGCCTCCCGTCTGGAACAGCAGTTTCCGGACTCCAACCACAAGGTGGGCGCAATCGCCGTTTCGCTGCATGAGGACCTGGCGGGCAAATCCCGCTCCTCGCTGATCATGATGTTCTCGGCCGTCGGCCTGGTGCTGCTGATCGCCTGCGCCAATGTGGCGAACCTGCTGCTCTCTAGAGCCGTGGCCCGGCAGAAGGAGATGGCGGTTCGCGGCGCCCTCGGGGCATCGCGCTGGCGCCTGGTCCGGCAACTGCTCACCGAAAGCCTGCTGCTCGCCGCTGTCGGCGGCGCCCTCGGCCTGGGCTTGGCCTGGGCCATTATCGCGCTTTTCACCAGTCTGAAAAGCTTCGCCGTGCCGCAGTTCAACGTCATCCAACTGAATTGGGTGGCGATGGCGTTCACGTTCACCGTGGCGCTGGCGACGGGCGTGCTGTTCGGCATCTTCCCCGCCTTACAGACCTCACGGCCAGATCTGCACGAGGAGTTGAAGGGCGGCGCCGGGAGTTCCGTCAGCCCGTCGCGCAGCCGCCGCTTCACCAGCAGCGCGCTGGTGGCGGGTGAAGTTGCGCTCTCCCTGATGCTGCTGGTTTCCGCCGGTCTTCTGCTGAAGGATTTCGCGCGGTTGCGCACCCTCGATATCGGCGTGCGCACCGAGGGCGTCTGGACCGCCGCCATTCAGCTTCCCGAGGCCGACTATCCCACCGACCAGAAGCGCTTCGATTTCGCGGAGTCGCTGCTCGAGCAGTCCCGGCGCCTCGCCGGCGTGGAAACCGCCGCGCTCAGCGACCGCCTGCCCATAGAAGGCGGCGGCAACTACTACGCCCACGTTCGAGGAAGGCCGTTTCAGCGCATGAGCGGCCCCCTGGTGGAGACCCACGCCGTGTCGCCGGACTATTTTCGCGCCATGGGAGTGCGCCTCCTCCAGGGCCGCCTCTTCACGCCGGCCGACACCCAGGCGGCATTGGCCACGGACGCAATCGTACGCAAATTCAGGGAAAGCGGCGCCCGGCCGACCCCCGAACAGACCAACTCCATCGTCTATCCCTATGTGATCAACCAGGCGATGGCCCGCCACTTCTGGCCCAATGAAAACCCCCTCGGCCAGATGTTCTCAACCGGCAACCAGAACGGTCCGTGGCGGCAGGTCATCGGAGTGGTCAGCGACGTTCGCCAGCGGGGGATCACCAATGTTCCCGCGCCGGAAGCGCACGAGCTCTTCAGGTCCCGCTCGCGGTTGTTCCTGGTCCTGCGCACCTCCATAAAGCCAACCAGCCTGACGGCTCCGGTGCGCGCCTTGCTGACGAAATTGGACCCGTCCCTGCCGCTGATTTCCGTCCGCACGATGGAGGACGTTGTCGCCGATAACACCCAGGGGCAGCAGTTCCTGAGCCTCTTGGTGGGCTCTTTCGGGGGGTTGGCGGCGCTTCTGGCCGCGGTGGGCATTTATGGCGTGCTGTCTTATTCCGTGACGCAGCGCACCCGCGAAATCGGCATCCGGATTTCCCTTGGCGCGAGCCAGGGACGCGTGCTGGCCGAAGTGCTACGCCAGGGCATGCTCCTGACCGCCATCGGTTCCGCCGTCGGCATCGCCGGCGCATTCGCCGCCGGCAAGATCCTCACCACGCTGCTCTACCAGGTGAGGCCCGGCGACCCATCCATTTTGATCGCCACCACGGCGCTCCTGGCCGTGGTGGCGCTGATCGCCTGCTATCTCCCCGCACGCCGCGCCGCGCGCCTCGACCCGACGAATGCGCTACGCCACGAATGAAGAATGCTGTCGAATTCGTGGGGCGGGCTACCCTCTGGGTCCGTCCCGCAGCCGGACCTCTCCCGAATTCGGGCCGCCAAATGTCAGCAACGGCATTTCTCGTCTACTTGCCGCGACTCGGTCCATTCCGGTTTCGCCAAGCAGAAATCGTGGCCGATATTCGTTGGCTCAGCCAAACACGCGTGCATGAATGCAGAAGCCGGCCCTGGCCTGCTTCTGTTCTCCCGGTTCAATTCAAGTCGCAAGACGTGCGGCGGATGATGTCGTCCTGCGTCGCCCGGTCGAGCGTCACGAACAGCGCGCTGTACCCGGCTACCCGCACCACGAGGTCCCGATATTTTTCGGGATGTTGCTGAGCGTCCAGGAGAGCCTGCGTGCTGACGGTGTTGAATTGCACGTGCCAGAGTTTCAGGCTGCGAAATCCCTTCAGCAGTGAAACCAACCGGTAGAGTCCTTCTTCCGTTTCCAGGCTACCGGGCGACAGACGCAGGTTCAGCAACTGGGCGATGCTCTTGATGGTGGGCAATCGGGCAAGCGAACGGAGCACCTTGTTGACCTGGCCAAAGGTAGGCCACAAACCCGTGCATGCGGTCCCTGCAAATAGAATCGTTTTCTTCAGGTTTTTCCTGCGCGGTTGGTTACACGGCATGGCGCCGCGAAGGAGCCCGGCGATCGGGAATCATGCTGTAATTCCGGCCCGCCGGGCACAACAGGATAATTAAGCCTATATACCTTCAGTCATAACCCGAAGGTGTAAGGCTCGCCTCGACGTCCGCCCTCTTCTTACGTATACGTTTTGTCTCCGCCGGTTTGCGAATCCCAATACGTCGTAGGATCGGTGAAGAACTCACCCTGCCTGCAGAGGGGGCGCATCGCGTCTTCATTGACTTTGATGCCCAGGCCGGGCCCCGTCGGAACGGGGATGTAACCCTTAACCACGAGGTCCCCTGCATCGGTTATGTCCTTGTGCCAGGCTGGCTGCGGCTGGTGCCATTCCATGGCGAGGAAGTTTTGGCAGGCGGCTATCGCGTGCGCGCCGGCTGCGTAGCCGATCGGGGTAGCGTTGCTGTGGACCATCATCCCCACCGAATACTTGGCAGCCATGTCGGCGGTCTTCTTCAATTCGAGACAGCCGCCGATAACAAGGTGGTCCGGGTGGATATAATCGACTGCACGCGCTTGGCAAAGCGGCTCGAGCGATTCCACCAGGTAGGCGTCTTCGCCGGTCAAAGTGGGCACCCTGATCGAATTGGTGATGAGCTTCCACTCCTCTACCCGGAACCACGGGACCATGTCTTCCAGATACGACGGAGTGACCCTCTCCAGCGCGTTGGCCAGCTTGATGCAACTTTTCGCGGTGAGGTGCCCGAAATGGTCGTGAGCCATGGGAATGTCGGCGGCGTCGCCCATGAGTTCCTTAATCGAAGCGACGTAGTCGGCTACGAGTTCACATCCCTTGTCGCTGATCTCCAATCCCTGATAGTAGTTCTCGGGGCCTTCCCCCGGTTCCCCGTTATAGCCTGCCGGCGCAAACATCGTGCCCCGCTTGCCTTGGAGGATGCGAGCTACGCCCAGATCCATTTTGAGCATCGTATACCCAGCGGCGACTTTCTCCTTATAATCGGCGGCGATATCCTTAATGTCGTTCGAGCGCGGATCACCCTCGGTGTACATGCGGACCTTGTCGCGAAATTTCCCGCCAAGCATTTGGTAGATCGGCACGCCATACGCTTTGCCGGCCAGATCCCATAACGCATTCTCAATCGCGTTGACGCCGCTCCCCCGACGGTTATACCCGCCATGGATCTTGATCTTGCGGAAGATCTTGTCAACGTTGCAGGGATTCTCGCCGACCACTCGGGTCTTGTGCGTCAGCACGTAGTTGGGCTGGGGGCCGTCCCCAATGGTCTGGCCGTAACCCGAAATCC
This sequence comes from Candidatus Solibacter sp., assembly GCA_026394025.1. Classification (GTDB taxonomy): domain Bacteria; phylum Acidobacteriota; class Terriglobia; order Bryobacterales; family Bryobacteraceae; genus Solibacter. The sequence goes on along the minus strand of JAPKZC010000923.1, from coordinate 998 downwards.
CCTGATTGGTGTCTATTCGGACGACGATCGTGCCGCCTGATGCCCCTCGCCGGCGCCTGGCCTTGCGGCCCTCTCAAAACGGCGATGCGCATGTCCGTGATTTTCAAGTCCGACGGAAGTGAATTCCGGTTGACATTCTGGGGATAAGCTTCGAGGTCAGCCAAGAGACCAAGCCCCGCGGCTGTCGCGCCACTCCTCAGAAGCGAGCGTCGCCCAATTGCGTTTTCATCTATGGACATTTACTCTCCTTTTCGTCACCAAAAACTTCTAGAAGTCTGGACCTCGGTCCCTTCTCTCATTACATAATGTATTCGAAATTGACTCTCGAAGCATGCGCTCGCAATTTTTCGCGCACGCAATCCGACGCCTCCCCCGCGTACACATCCGGATTGCGGCTGTTGCCTTCCCGGACCAGCCTGCTGGCTCAGGTGCGAAGGAAGTCGCCCTTCACGGCTATCGGCAGAGCGATCCGGCAGCAGGTCAACGGGGTTGTGGCGTTCCAGATCGGCGAGGATATCGGCTCTGCATCTCGTTTGACTCGGGTGTCAACAAATGTCGATCGTCGGCGAACGGGATGTAAACCAGGTGAACGAATACGTCGACTCGGAACTCGCCCCTGCCCGGTCGGCAGAAATCCGGACCGTTCTTGAGAGATAGATCCGGCCTCGGTCGCGCAGCGTTTACCTTTTAGACTCTCTGGCCGGTTTACGCACTACTCGGGTATTGGGCTGGAATTCCTGCGCAGAGGGTGTTGTTGGCCAATAGTCCCCTTCTGGGAGATCTCACCGGATCGGTACTCACAGACGTTAGGACTCTATCTGGAGTGACCCGGCGGGTGAGGGCTCGGGGAAGTGCAGGATCCGGTTGCCGGGTCACTTCGGATAGAGACGTTTGGAGCATGCCGCCTGAGTTTGGCAGGGTTCCCGGAAACCAGCACCTGCGTGCCGCCAAAAAGACATCCAGTGAAATTCGGCGGGCGAAACCGCCCGCCCCACCTT
>JAPKZC010001031.1:14747-18788 GCA_026394025.1 Candidatus Solibacter sp. | reverse complement strand
GCGATGGGATTCTCCGCCGCCCAGGCCGCCGAGGTCGATGATCACGGCCACCAGGAGGTAAACCAGGTTGACGCCCTCCATGGGATGGCGAGTATTCACCAGCCAGGCATACACCAGGGTGGTGATCGGCAGGAAGAAGAAGCCGAGGATGGGGATGACAACGTCTTGGTAGGCGCGCTGCAAATAAGTAGATGTGAAGAACATCACTACAAGCACGAGCCGGGGGAAGGCGAGAATGAGAAGTACGAGCAGGCACGGCATGGACGGTCTCAATTGGAATTGTCGCAAAGATCATTGGGTGGCGGCGGTGCTGGAGAGTACAGGCGCGGGTATAGAATATAAAATCCATGTCCGAACCCACGCGAACCGTGCTGATTGTGGACGACGACCCCCAGATTCTGAGGCTGGTGCGGGCCATGCTGGGTCCGCACGACGTCAACGTGCTGTCGGCGCCACGGCCGTCCGACGCGCTGCGGATCTGCGGGGAGGAGACGGTAGATCTGCTGATTTCCGATGTAGCGATGCCGGAAATGGATGGGAATAAGCTAGCCGAGCGGGTCTTGAAGCTGCACCCGCGCGTCTCGGTGCTGCTGATTTCAGGCGAAGTGAACGAGGCTCCGGCGGTGAAGGGGCGGCGCGTGCGGTTTCTGAAGAAGCCTTTCTTCCCGGCGGAGTTGATCAGGCTGCTGCGCGAGATGCTGGCGGACAAGGCAGAGTGCGCCTAGGGAGGGCCCCTACCGCTATCGGAAGGACATGCCGGTTATCCCGGCGCGCCCTGTCCTACTCTCTGCGGGAGAGCACGACGCCGACTTCGATGGGCTTGCCGTCGCGGGTCACCTTGACTTTGACTTCGTCGCCGGGCTTCTTGCCGCGCAGGGCGTAGGTGAAATCGTAGAGATTCTGAATCGGCTTGCCGTCGAATTCCGTCATGATGTCGCCGCCCTTGAGTCCGGCTTTGGCGGCAGGCGAGTTCTCTCGAACGTCGCTGAATTTAACGCCGGTGATGCCTTCGGCGAAATCCGGAATGCTGCCGAAGTAGGCGCCGTAACCGGTGGCCGGACCGGCGCTGCTAGTGCTGGAGCCGGAAGTCGGCGCGGCTAGTTTGACGAACGCGGGGCGCTCCGGAGCATCGCGCAGCGCTTGGGCAACCTCGGCCACCATGGCCAGCAGTTTGGCGGCGGCGGGCGCGTCGATCTTGTCCCAGGTGTCGCTGGGCTTGTGATAATCGCCGTGCAGGCCCGAGAAGAAAAACAACGCAGGGACCTGGTGCGAGGTGAACGACGTATGATCGCTGGAGCCGGAACTCGCGCCGCCGGCGTAGTCCACCTTTAGACCGGACGCGGGGATGAGCTTCTCCAGCACGTCTTTGAGATTAGAGCCGCTGGCTGCGCCGCCGATGTAGAGTTTGTTGTCGCGCATGCGGCCGATCATGTCGAGGTTGATCATGGTGACGGCTTTGTCCAGGGGCAGCAACGGGTGGTCCGCGTAGAAGGCCGACCCCAGCAATCCCTGCTCTTCGCCGGCGAAGTTGAGGAACAGGATGCCGCGCTGCCGGCGGGGCTGTTTGGCGAAGTAGCGGGCCAGTTCCATGACGCCCGCGGTGCCGCTGGCATTATCGTCGGCGCCCGGATGGACGGTGCCGGTCTGGCTGGGCGCGAGCGAGTGCTGTCCGCCCAAGCCGAGGTGATCGTAGTGCGCGCCGATGATGACGTACTCGTCGGTTTGGCCCGGCAGGAAGGCAGCCAGATTGTGCACCGTCCGGACGGCGCGCTGGATATCGAGATTGGCTTCCACGCGAATGGTATCGGGGAAGGCGAAGGATTGCGGCTTGAGATCCTTATCGATATCGGCCTGTATCTTGTCCAGGCTCTTGCCGGCGTCGGTGAACCACTTTTCGACGCGGGCCTGCTTGACCTGAAGAAACGCAATGCGGGCATTGGTGGGGCCCACGGTGACGCCGAATTTCTCCAATTCATCGGCTGCGCCCGGATGGTTGCCGCTGTCGGTGATCAGAACCACGCCCGAGGCGCCGTGGAGTTTGGCGTTGGTGGCCTTGGCGGCGAATTGCGCATGCTGGGTAAAGGTCTTGCCCTCAAAGGGGCTCTTGGAATCCGACTCCTGGGGTTCGTGACGCAACACCAGGACGATCTTGCCTTTGACGTCGAGACCGGCATAGTCGTCGTAGCTGTATTCGGGTGCGGTGATGCCGTAGCCGGCGAAAACGACAGCTCCGGCCATTGGTCCGGTTTGCGAAAAATTGAAGGGAACGAACTCGCCTGGAAACTGGAGCGTGGTGGCGCGGCCGTTCTCAGTGAACTGGAAGCGGTTGGCCTTGCCGAGGGCGGCGTCGGTGGTGACCGGGAAGGGCTGCTGGTAGACCTTGCCGACGGGCTTGATGCCCAACTGACGATAGTTGCGCTCCAGGTAGGCGGCCGCCTTCTCCAACTCCGGGCTGCCGGTGCCACGGCCGCGCAGGTCCTGCGAGGCGAGGAACTTGACGTCGTTCAGATAGAGATTGGGATCGACGGTGGCGGTCGCGGCGAGGGCGACGGCGGCAAGGATGAGGCCCGCGAAGAGCCCACGAGTACGGATTTTCATGTCGGTCTGCTTTTTGACTTACTTCTTCCTGGGGGCGGGCGGCGGCACGGAGAGCACTCCGGGCGCCTTGGTCTGCGGAATTCCCGGGATGTCGAGTTTGAGTTCGCAGCCGCAATCGTCGCCGGCATTCTTGGCGGTCTTCTGGTATTCGATTTCAGTGTCGATGATGGTCTTGAGGTTGGGCCAGTCGATGGACTGGGGGATGCGGCGGCCGTTGATGAACATGTAGGGCGTACCGGAGATGTCCAGAGCGCGCGCTTCCTCGATTTCCTTCTCCACTTCGGCCTGAGTGGCCTTGCCGGCGATGCAGGCGCCGAGTTTGATGGCATCCACACCCTTGGCGTCCTTGGCCCACCCCAGCACCTGGTCCTTGAGGTTCTCCGGCGTGATGGCCGGCTGATGGGCGTAGACCCAGTCGTGATATTCCCAGAAGGCTTCGGGTTTCTGCTGGAAGACGCAGCGGCCGGCCATGGCGGCGGCCTTGGCCCACGGGTGAAGGCCTTCGAGCGGATAGTCCTTAAAGTAGAGGCGCACCTGGGTGGGGTAGTTCTGGATGAGGTTCTGGCGGATCATCTCGGCCTCGCCCTTGCAGAAGGGACATTGCATGTCGCTGAAGAGCACGATGGCGACCGGGGCGCCGGCGGTTCCGAGGGCGGGCTGAAACTGGGTCTTGAGCTTATCGAGTTCGGCCTTAAAGGGGTTGGACGCGACGTCGCAGAAGTTGCCCTGCACGATCTTCTTGCCGTCGTTAGAGACGTGGAGTGTGACGTCCTGGGATTGGACGCCTTGCGCGATGTGTATGCGGACCGCTGGGTTTGGGGGCGCCAATGGGCACCGGCAACTGCGGCTGGAGCAGATAGAGGTGGCGCACGTAGGCTTCCAGGGTAGGTTTGTCAAAGGCGGACTTCTGCGGGGCATCGGCGGCGCCGAGCAAAAGGGCACCCATTAGGGACAGCGAAATGGCTCGAAACATTCTGTCTTTCATTGTAATGGATGGGCGGGCGTCCCAAAAAGGAAAGGCGGCCCGTTGCGGGGCCACCTTTGGTAGTACGGGGTGTATCCGCGGCTGCTTACCAGTTGAACTTCATGCGGACCTGGATCTGGCGAGGCAGCATATTCTGCGTCGAAACGGTGGACGGGAAGACGCTGCCGAAGTTGGCGCTGTTGGCGTCGGTGTTGAAATCGTCGCGGCCGAAATAGTTGTGGTTGAAGAGGTTGAACGCTTCAAACCCAAACTGGCAGGACACGCGCTCGGTGATTTTGGTGCGCTTCAGGATGGATGCGTCCAACTGATACGCATGGTGCTTGCGGATCTGGCCCGAACGGTACGGGGTGTAGCGCGGCGCGTAGTCGGTAGTTTCCAACCAGGCGTAATTGCCCCAGTTGCTGCTATAGTCCGTGCCGCAACCGAGACCGATGCTGGCCGGTGTAGGCGCGTAGGCT
>JAPKZC010001031.1:6717-14738 GCA_026394025.1 Candidatus Solibacter sp. | reverse complement strand
TGGCGGATGACGCAGGGGTTCCACGCGCGAACCTGGTAGGCCTTCCAATCGATGGCGCCGTTAAATCCGCCACCGGTGGACTGAACATTCTTGAGCGGGATGACGTTGCTGGCCAGAGGAGCGGGCAAGCCCTTCAATGCGTCATTGAAGAAGGTGGTGTACTGCCAGCCGGAGATCAGTTTCTTGGCCAGGCCGTGGGTGCCGGCGCCGAACTTCTTGCCTTCGCCGAACGGCAGTTCCCAGATGGCCGTCAGCTTGAGCACTTGCGGACGGTCCAGGATGTACGGACCCTGCTGGTACACATTGTTGTAGCGGTCGTTGAATCCCCATTCCTCCATCTGCTTGGACAGCGTGTAGTTGCCCATGAAGGTGAGGCCGCTGCGCACGCGCAGGTTGTAGTTGATTTGCAGCGAGTTGTACTTGATCCACGAATCGTTGCGGCCATACTGTTGGAGCGCGCCGGAGAACTGCGGGAACGGCCGCGTCATCTGGAAGTAGGAGATGGTGTTGGCCGTGTAGTAACCCTGGCCGGTGAACGCCGCGATGCCCTTGAAGGGGTTGGGCACCTGTGAGTTGCACAGAGCCGCATTTCCACCTTCCTGATAGTTGCAGGCCTTGCGCTGGGCCAGGTCGGGGATATTGTAATCGGCGTTCATGTTGAGGTTGTAGCTGCGGCTGCCGACGTAGGAAGCTTCCACCGTCGAACTCTTGCTCAACTGATACTGGAAGCCCCAGGAGAAGGACCAGACGCTTGGAATCTGGAAGCCGGAATCGAACCAGTTGGGGTTGGCGCCGACAAAGGTCGCCGCGCCGGCCGAAGAGCCGGTGGGTCGCAGAATGCCGTTCGGGTAAGGGTTCGAAAGGATGTTGTCGATGGGCGTGCGGCCACCGTCGTTGGAGTTCACCAGGCTGGTGCTGGTGCTGAAGCCGCTGGTCCGCTGGGTATCGTTGTTCGGGTTGGAGTGGTACATGCCGAAACCACCGCGCATGACCAGTTTGTCATTGAGCTGATACGCAAAGCCGAGGCGGGGCTCAAACCCGGCCTTTCTCAGTGCGAAAGGCGAACGTCCCTGGCCACCGACACCGGCGAAGGTAAGACCGCCCTTCATGTTTGCCAGGTTGTTGTATTGCGCGGTCAAGCCAGCCGGAATGGAGCCCGCCGCCTTGTACGCCGCCACGTTGGCGGCAACCTGTGAACCAACCGGGTTGGCTACCGTTGGGTCGAACGGTCCGTTCAAACGGTTCCATTTTTCGAACATGGGGGCATTGAAATCCCAACGGAGTCCGAGGTTCAAGGTGAGACGCCGCGAGACCTTCCAATCGTCTTGGACGTAGGGAGCGTAGTAATACTGCTTCCACCAGGGGAAGAGCGGGTAGTTGGAAGATCCGCCGGTGAGTCCCAACAGGAACGACGCGTACCCGTCGCCGCTGGTGGCTTCGCCCACATTGTAGACTCTCTGGGTCCAGGAGGTGTTTCCGCTGAACAACAGGATATCGCCGGTGTTCTGTTGTTCGAAGTTGATCTGGCGAATGTCGAAGCCGGCTTTGATGTTGTGCGAACCGGTGACCTTGGTGGCGCTGAACTGGAGTTGGAAGGTGTTGGTGAAGTTGTTGCTCTGGCTGCGGCCCAGGGACGCGTAACCGTTGTCGAAATTCCACCGGCCGAAGTAGACCGGGCTGGGCAACTGGGCCAATAGAGACTTGGGCAACCCCAGACTGGACATGTCGAAGCCCTCATTGGCGCGGCCATAACCTTTCTCGATGAAGCGGTTGTAGGAAGCGCGCGCGTTCAGGATGAAGGTGGGAGTGATGGTGCCCACCCAATCCACCACATAGGCGTCATTGATCCGCTGGAAGGGCTGCTGGCCCGTGGTGCCGATTTTGTTGTCGATGCCGTTGTCGGAGCGGTCTTCCGTACGGTCGTTAGAGAGATGGCGGAAGAACGCGCGGTGCTTGTCGCCGAAGTTCCAATCGAACTTGATCACCAGGTTGTAGAACTTGTCCTTGTCGAAGTAATCGGGCAGCGACAGGTTGCCGTTGGAATATCGGAACCCGGCGGGCGCCGCGCGGTTCGGCAAAGGCATGTACGAAGTGAGCGCCTTTGCGATCGGGTTGATGCGCTGCGACGGAATGATGTTCCCTGGGAAAGGCTGGCGGGCGGTGAGGATGTTCCCGGCAGCGTCATAGGTGGCGGTGAACGGGTCGAAAATGGTGATCGCCTGACCGGTGGAATTCACCATCTTGGAGAAATTGCCGGTGCGCATTTCCGCTTCGGGATAGGAAACGATCAGCGGGTTGGGCGTGCCCTCGCGGTAATTTTCAAACGCGCCCATGAAGAAGAGCTTCACCGGAGCATCTTTCTTCAGAAGGACGGGGATGCGGACGGGTCCCTCCACCTGGAAGCCGTATTGGTCCAGGTAGTGAGTGGGGCGCGCCTTTGAGATGGCATTGTTCTGGAACGTGTTCGCGTCCAGCGAGGTGCGCCGCAGGAATTCATACGCGGTGCCATGGAACTGGTTGGTACCGCTCTTCAGCACCACGTTCATGATGCCGCCGCCGGTGTGGCCGTACTGCGAGTCGTACATGTTGGCCATCATGTTGAATTCCTGGACGGCATCCACCATGGGCATGGCGGCCACGTTGTTGCTGCCCATCTGGCCTTCGTTGGCCGCGCCATCGAGCATGAATTCGGAGGAGGAATCGCGGCCACCGTTCATCGACCACTGCGCCATTGCGCCGTTGTCGAAGGGGCGCTGCCAGATGGCCGCACCGTTGAAGGTGACGCCGGCCATCATGGCGCCGAGCATGAAGGGGTTGCGCGCATTGAGCGGCATTTCCGCGACTTGTTGGGTGCTGATGATGGCGCTTCGTGTGGCCGACTGGGTATCCAGGGCCACCGCATCGGCGGTGACTTCCACGCTCTCATTAACGCCGCCGACTTCCAGATGGATGTCGATGCCAGTGACTTTGGCGGCTTCGAGGACGAGCCCGGCCTGCGTGTACTGTTTGAAGCCGGCGGCGGATGCCGTCACCTTGTAATCGCCCGGACGCAGGAACGGGATGGCGTAGGCGCCCGCTCCGTCCGTGTTTGCCGAGGTGGTTTCGTTGGTGGCGATATTTACTGCATTTATTTTTGCGTTTGGTACGGCAGCGCCGCTCGCGTCAGTGACGTGACCCGAGATGGTGCTGCGAAATTCTTGCGTCAGTGCCGGCAAAGCGAGCAGGCACAGCAACGATAGCGTCTTGGCTAGTAGTTTCTTCACTTAACCTCCCCCAATGTTGGGACATACCGGCAGGGTTACGAGACTGCCTGTGGGGTCGATAGTATCACGCGGCTTGGCTGAATGGAATGGTTTTTTTGTACGCGCTTACGTAGAGTTAGCGTTCCAGTATTCCAAATTCTGTAGAAGGGGTGAATTGGATCCAAATATGCCTTCGGCACGGTGAGACGGTGCGGTCGCGGCTCGGATTGGCCGGTCGCGGTTGTCTCACTGTGTTGTCCGCCCCGCTATTCGGGGAGCGGCTTTCCCTTGGTCTCGGGGGCAAACGGCAGCGCGGCGAGGCCTACCAGGAAGACCAGACTCATGGTCACGCCGGCATAGCGCATGGGTTCCGCATAGCCGCCGAACACGTCCTTGGTCAGGTAGCCGAGCGTGAACGGACCCGCCGCGGCGGCGAAGCGGCCTACGTTGTAGCAGAAACTGGTGCCGGTGCTGCGCAAGCGCGTGGGGAACAACTCGGCCAGGTAGATGGAGTATCCGCCGAACAGGGAAAGCTGGGCGAACCCCATCAACGGGATCATCCAGAAAATGTCGCTGATCTGCTTCAGGTTCCAGAAGGTGTACGAGGTCATGCCCATGGCGGCCAGGAAGGCGATGGCGAATGCCTTTTTGCGCCCGGTATAGTGCGTCAGATAGGTGAAGGCGTAGATGCCGAAGAAACAGCCGATGTTTTGGAGCAGGGAGGTGACGCCGATCCAGGTGGTCACCTTGCCGGCGAGCGCTTTGCCGGCGAGACCCTGCGCCGCGAAGGTGCGTTCCAGCACGGGACGGAACAGATCGTAGCTGAAGAACCCGATGCCCCACAAGCCGACCACGCCGGCGAAGGCGAGGAAGAATCCGACGATTGCATTGCGGCGCCAGCGGGGATCGCTGAACAATTCGCCGTAGGAGCCCATTTTCTTCTTTTCGCCTTTGGCTTTGAGCCACGAATCGGGCTCTTTCAATTTCTTGAAGACGATGAAGGCCAGCGGCGCCGGGACCGCGCCAGCCAGAAATTCCCATCGCCACGCGCCGGTGATGGTGCCGGCGGCTTCCATCTGGCCTACGAGGATTCCGGTCATGGCGGCGATCATGTTGCCGACGGCGGACGATGCCTGCACGAAGCCGAGCGCGTAGGGCCGCGCACGCGCCGGCACCACTTCGGCCACCAACGCTACGCCGACGGCGAACTGTCCGCCGACGCCGAGTCCGCACAGGAAGCGGAAGACGTTGAAGTCCCAAACGCTGGTGGAGAGCACACTCAGGCCGGTGAAGACGGTGTAGCTCAGGATGGTGATGGTCATCGTCTTGACGCGCCCGATGCGATCGCCCAGAATACCGAAGAAAACGCCGCCGATAGCCCAGCCGATCATAACAGCTGTTGCGCCATGGTGTCGAACATCCAGCCCATGCTGGCCACGCTCAGCACGAACCAGTGGTAACCGGACAACTCCCGCCACCACGCGTATTTCTGCCCGCCGGCGCCTTCTGCAGTTGGAGACATGAAGCTGCTATTTTACATCGTGGCAGCCACGCGGTCGCCAACTTTTAGCGGGGTGTCCGAAGGCAGCGCCACGGCATCGGCATCGGTAAGGCCTTCCACTACCTGCACCATGGTGATGCTGGACGCGCCTTTTTTCACCGCGCGCCGCTCCACAATATCGCCCTTCAGCGCGAAGACATAGTCGCCCTGGGCATCGTGGCGCAACGTCTCCTTGGGAATCACGAGGGCGTTTTCCACTACCGCCGTGCGGATCTCGGCATTCACGTTGGTGCCGGGGATGAGGGCGCGCCCCTCATTGACGATGGAGCACACCACTTCTCCCACCTGACGCGATCCCAATGCCTGGACCGCCACCGGTTTCTTGTCGACCTGACCGTGCCACTGCCGCCCGGGCAGAGCGTCCCAGGTGATGGTGACTGGCTGTCCGACGGCGACGCGGCCGAGTTCCGGCTCATCGACGTAGACGCGGACGCGCAGTTGATCCATGCGTCCGACATTGGCGACGAGGTCGCCGGCGTTGAGGTAAGATCCCTCGCGCACCCCGCGGCCGTAGACCACGCCCGCCATCGGCGAGCGCACCAGGGAAAGCGCGGCGCGCTGCCTCGCGAGGTTGAGCGCCGTCTCGGCATCGGCTACGCGGGCGCGGGCGGCCGCGACTTCGGTGGGCGAAACCAGGGAGCGCCTGCGCTTTTCCAGCCCGGCGATTTCGAGTTCGCCCTGCTGTGCTTTCTCGCGCGCCGCGTCGGCCTCCTGCCGGGTGGCAGCCTGTTGCGCCACCAGGCGGTCCAAACTGGCGAGGGACTTCCTCGACAGCGCCAAATCGAACTGCGCGCGCGCCAGGTTGTTTTCGATGTCGGCGAATTCAGCGGGCTTTCCGCCGGCTTCCTGGGACGCGAGATTGGCCCGCGCCTCGTTCAATTTGGACTGCGCGGCATCGATCTCGGCCTGCAGAGCGGGGTCTGTGATGGCGGCCAGGATTGCACCAGCGGCCACCGTCTGGCCATCCTCCACGGGCGCGCGGCTCACCACGCCGCCGGTTTCGGCGCGCACCGCTTGCCAAGGCCCCACACGATGACCGCCGCCACACCAGCCAGCAGCAGCCACAGCAGCAGTTTTTTCAAGAGTTCGGCTCCAAAGACCATTCTAGCCGGGACTCAAGCCGAGAGCGCACGGCCTGCATTGATTTGTGGGGCGGCGCTCGGGCGCTCGGCAACGTGCCATCCCCCAAAGTGGCCGGGCCCCGTGCAGTTTTTTGGTTGACAATACCGGCCGCCGCGGCTTAAGCTGCTTTTTGGCTTATTGCACACGTGTGCAATCAGGCGGCACGGCCAACTTGAGAACCAACCTGTCCCATAGCGCGAAGCTGACCTCAATCAAGGACATCGCACGTGTGGCCCGCGTCTCCCACTCCACCGTCTCCCGAGCCCTGAGCAACAGCCCCCTCGTGAACCAGAAGACGGCGGAGAAGATCCGGCGTATCGCACGGGACTCGGGATACCGGGCGAGCGCCGTTGCCCGCAGTCTGGTCACCCGCCGCAGCCATACCATCGGGGTGGTAGTGACCAACATCGCCGATCCGTTTGTGGCCGGCGTAGTCAGCGGTATTGAGGAAACCGCCGAAGGGCACGGCTTCTCGGTTTTCCTGGCCAATTCCAATGCCGAGCCGGAACGCGAGGTGCGCGTGGTGCGCTCGTTCGAAGAGCGGCGGGTGGATGGCATCATCGTCACCGCGTCCCGCGTGGGTGCACGGTATGTCCCCCTGCTCTCTAATATGCGGGTGCCGATCGTGCTGCTCAACAACCAGCATCCCAGCCAGTTCGCGCATTCCGTGATGATTGCCAACATCCAGGCGAGCCTGGACGCGACACGGCATTTGATTGAACTGGGCCATCGCCGGATTGCCTACCTGGGGGATCGCGGCGGACACCAATCGGAGACCGAGCGCTTCACCGGCTACCGGCAGGCGCTCGAAGCAGCCGGTTTGCGCCTCAACCGGCGGTTGGTGACGCAAGGCGACGGCAAACCGGAAGCGGCCAAAGGGGCGATGGCGCATCTGCTCGCTTTGCCGCAGCCACCCACCGCCGTCTTCTGCTATAACGACCTGTCGGCGCTGGGCGCGATCCGGCAGATCCGCGACAGCGGGTTGCACGTACCTGGCGACATCTCCGTGGTGGGTTTCGACGATCTGTACATCAGCCAGTACATGGACCCACCGCTGACTACCGTCCGCCAGCCCATGCGGCAGATGGGGTGCATGGCCATGCAGACGCTGCTGGACATCTTCGCAGAGGCCGAGTCCGGACACGATATCAAAGTCCCCGGAGAGTTGATCGTGCGCGCATCCACTGCGCCGCCCAAGGAGAAATCATGAGCAGTTTGCTGGTCCGCCCGGAGGTGTTCCTGGATCGGATCGAGAGTTTCGGTTACGAGTACTTGTCATTTGAGACCCGCAAACTGGCGCAGGGCCAGCAGTACGAGGGCGAAACTGGCGGCAACGAGTTGGCGATGGTGTTGCTGGGCGGTGTCTGCTCGGTCAAGACCCCGCGCGGCGAGTGGCAACGCATCGGCGGTCGAGCCTCGGTATTCGACGGCCTTCCCTACACTTTATATCTGCCGGTCGCAACCGCTTTTGCCATCTCGGCCGATACCGAGAGCGACCTCGCGTTCTGTTACTGCCGCGCCGAAGAGCAACATCCGGCGCGCCTGGTGACGCCGGACCAGGTGCGGGTGGAGATCCGCGGTGGCGGCAACGCCACCCGCCAGATCCATCACATGCTGAGCCCGGAATTTCCGGCACACCGCCTGCTGGTAGTGGAGGTCTTTACACCCGCCGGCAACTGGTCCAGCTATCCGCCGCACAAACACGACGTGCACAACCCGCCTGGGGAGGTGGATCTGGAGGAAATCTACTACTACCGCCTGGACCGCCCGGAAGGCTACGCGATTCAGAAGGTGTACACTGCGGACCGCCGCATCGACCAGACACTCTCGGTTCGCGACGGCGAACTGGTTTTGATTCCGGAAGGCTACCACCCGGTGGTGGCCGCGCACGGTTACAACGTGTACTACCTGAACGCGCTGGCGGGCTCGGCGCGCTCCATGGCCGCCTCCGATGACCCGGACTACGCCTGGGTCCGCGACACCTGGCGCGAACAAGACCCGAGATTGCCGATGGTGAAAAGGTGAGACGCATGGACGTTGTGATATTGGGCAGAATCGGTTACGACCTGTATTCGGAAGAGCCGCATGTGCCGCTG
>JAPKZC010001031.1:4988-6700 GCA_026394025.1 Candidatus Solibacter sp. | reverse complement strand
GCGCGCCGATTCTCGCGCTACCTGGGCGGTTCCAGCGCCAACATGGCGGTCGGCCTCGCCCGCCTCGGCGCCCACACGGGCATGATCAGTTGCCTGGGCGACGACAGCCTGAGCCGCTTCCTGATCGATTTCCTGCAAGCGGAAAAGGTCGAAACCAGCCACATCCAGACCGCGCCCGGTTATCTGCCGTCGCTCGCCATAACGGAAGTTTCCCCGCCCGACAAATTCCCCCAGGTGTTCTATCGGCGCGACCCGGTGGACACCATGCTCGACGTGACGCCCGACGACCTGGATTACGCAGCATCCGGGCGCATGTTCGTCACCAACGGCACGTCGCTCTGCGGATCGCCTTCGCGGGAATCGGCCTATCGGGCATTGGAACGCGCCAAGTCAGCCGGTTGCCGCGTGGTGCTGGACGTGGACTACCGTTCCATGTCCTGGCGAAAGCCCGAAGAGGCGGGGCTGGCCGTGCGCCTGGCGTTGCCGTACGTGGATGTTCTGATCGGCAACCAGCCGGAGTTGAAGTTGGTGGCCGGCGTGGACGACCTGGACGAGGCCACCGCCAAGCTGCAAGCCGCCGGCGTGCCCACGCTGGTCTCCAAATTGGGCGAACTGGGAACGCGCGTGCTCAGCGGCGGCGATTCAGTCTACCTGCCGCCTTATTCGGTGGAGGTGTGCACCACAATCGGCGCTGGAGATGGTTTCGCCTCCGGATTCCTGTATGCCATGCTGAAGGGGCTTCCGGTGGCCGAGTGCCTACACTACGGGAACGCGGCGGCCGCCATTGTGGTCAGCCGCTTGAGTTGCTCGGAAGCCATGCCGGTGCTCTCGGAAGTGGAAGAGATGATGCGGCAACAGGGAAAGGTGTAAGTGTTCTCCAGTCAACAGTTCTTCTCCGATGCGCTGCTGGCCCGTCTGACGGACACCCGCGTCAACGATCCGGATTTCGCCTGGCGCGCCGCCACCGTGCGCACGCGGCGCGAGCAACTTGCGCCCTCCGGCAAGCTGAACATCCTCGCTGCCGACCACCCGGCGCGCAATGTGACCAAAGTGGGCGCGGAACCCTTGGCCATGGCCGACCGGCGCGATTATCTGGCGCGCATCCTGCGCGTGCTCTCGAGCGAGCGCGTGGATGGCATCATGGCGACCATGGACATCCTGGAGGACCTGCTCTCCATCGATGGATTGCTGCGCGGCGCGGGCGCACCCACCTTGCTCGACAACCGCTTGTTGATCGCCAGCCTGAACCGCGGCGGCCTGGCCGGCAGCAGTTGGGAACTCGACGATCCCATGACCGGCGCGACGCCCGCATCGTGTGCTGCCTGGCGCCTCGATGGCGCCAAAGTACTACTGCGGGTGGACGCGAGCGAGCCCGCCTCGCTGAAAACGCTGCTGGCGTGCGCGCAAACCATCAACCAATCCAATGCGCTCGGCTTGCCCATGTTCCTGGAGCCGTTGCCGGTGACCAGGACCGAAAAAGGCTACGTGGTGGTGAAGACGGCCGACGCTCTGGCGCGGTTGGCGGGCGTGGCGTCCGCGCTCGGCGATAGCAGCCGGTACCTGTGGCTGAAGCTGCCGCATTGTGACGGGTACGAAACCGTGGCGCGGTCCACCACTCTACCCATCCTTCTGCTGGGCGGCGAGTCGGCCGGGGACCCTTCGCCGTTTCTGCGGCAACTCCAGTCAGCCATGTCCGCGGGACCGAATGTCCG
>JAPKZC010001031.1:0-4937 GCA_026394025.1 Candidatus Solibacter sp. | reverse complement strand
CCGCGGCGCTTTGGTGGGCAGGAATGTCTTATACCCCGGAGATGAAGACCCGCTCGCCATGGCCGAAGCGGCGGGCGGCATTGTGCACCACGGGTGGCCGGTAGACGAAGCACTGCACTCGATGGCGGCGAAACGGGGATGCGACATGGATCGGCTGTCGCGTTGGCTTTAGGAGTATGACTGTTTGGGGCGGGAAACCACTCCCTTACGGTCGTGGCTCCGATCGGCATGTCGTGGTTCCGATCAGAGCCGCGACCGTAAGGGAGCGGTTTCCCGGGCACCAGGCTGGGGATTTGAGGAGGTAGCGGATGGAAACGCGTCGCGTCACGATGGCACAAGCACTGGTAAGTTTCCTAAAAAACCAGTATGTCGAGCGGGATGGACAGCAGCATGCATTCTTCGCCGGCATGCTGGGCATATTCGGCCACGGGAATGTGGCGGGCATCGGGCAGGCGCTGCAACAGAATCCCGATTTTCCGTTCATCCCGGTACGCAATGAGCAATCGGGTGTGCACCTGGCGGCGGCGTACGCCAAGGCCAGCAACCGCCTGCGCGCCTTCGCCTGCACGTCGTCGATTGGACCGGGGGCGACCAACATGATCACTGGGGCGGCGCTGGCCACCATCAACCGTCTGCCGGTGCTCTTGCTGCCGGGTGATATTTTCGCCCGCCGCAACGTAGCACCCGTGCTCCAGCAGTTGGAATCGTCCGCTACGCAGGATATCAGCGTCAACGATTGTTTCAAGCCGGTGTCGCGCTACTGGGACCGCATCTATCGCCCCGAGCAGCTCATCACGGCGTTGCCGGAAGTGATGCGTGTGCTCACCTCTCCCTCCGATTGCGGCGCCGTCACGCTGGCCCTGCCGCAGGACGTGCAAGCCGAAGCGTATGACTATCCCGAGGAACTGTTCCGCAAGCGCGTGTGGCTGATCCGCCGCGGCCAACCCGACCAGGTATCCTTCGAACGGGCGGTGGAGGCGATCCGCGCTTGCCGCAAACCGCTGATCGTTGCCGGGGGCGGCGTGCTGATGAGCGAAGCTTCGCAGGCGCTGGCCGGTTTCGTTTCGCAAAGCGGCATCGCGGTGGCGGAGACCCAGGCGGGCAAGGGCTCGCTGGCCTGGGACCATCCGCAGTCGATGGGCGCCATCGGCGCCACCGGCACGCTGGCCGCCAACCGCCTGGCGCACTCGGCGGACCTGGTGATCGGCATCGGCACGCGGTATTCCGATTTCACCTCGGCCTCCATGACGGCATTCCAGAATCCCGCGGTGCGGTTCGTCAATATCAACACCGCTGAGTTTGACGCCCACAAGGTATCGGCAATACCGGTGGTGGCGGACGCGCGCGTCACGCTGGAGCAACTCGCCGCGGCACTGCCGGATTACCGGGTCAGCGCGGAGTACGCGGCTGAGGCGGCCGGGCTGAAAGAGAAATGGGAGGCTGAAGTGGACCGCCTGCTGCACTTGAACAACCCCGGACGGCCGGCGCAAAGCGAAGTCATCGGTGCCATGTGGGAGGCGTCCGGGCCGCGCGACGTGCTGCTCTCGGCGGCGGGCAGCCATCCCGGCGACCTGCACAAGTTGTGGCGCACGCGCACCCCCAACGGCTATCACATGGAGTACGGCTACTCGTGCATGTCGTATGAGATCCCAGGAGCCATGGGCGCCAAACTGGCCGACCCCAGCCGCGAGGTGTATGTCTTCCTGGGCGACGGCACCTACCTCATGATGCCATCGGAAATCGTGACCTCGGTGCAGGAGGGCGTAAAGATCATCATCGTGCTGGTGGACAATCACGGCTATGCCAGCATCGGCGGGCTGAGCCGCTCGCTGGGGCAGGGCGGCTTCGGCACCAGCTACCGCATCCGCTCCGGAGTCTCCGGGCAGTTGGACGGCGGCCCTCTAACGGTGGACTACGTGGCCAATGCGCGGAGCCTGGGCGCGCATGCCTTGAAGGCGACCACTCTGGCCGAATTGAGAGCAGCCTTGCAGCAGGCTAAGACGCTCGACCGCACCACCGTCATCGTGGTGGAGACGGACGCTTCGGTGGGCGTGCCGGGCTACGAATCCTGGTGGGATGTGGCGGTGGCAGAGGTCTCCGAGATGGAGAGTGTGCGCCAGGCGCGCGGCCGCTACGAGGGCGGGAGGAGCAACATGCCGAAACTACTGGTTGGAAACGCCCCTTGTTCCTGGGGCACCCTGGAATTCGAAGAGGCCAAGGGAGAGCAGATCCAGTTCGGCCGCATGCTGGACGAACTCGCCGAAGCCGGCTACACCGGAAGCGAGCTGGGTGATTGGGGCTACATGCCCACCGACCCGGCTGTGTTGAGGGCCGAACTCGACCGGCGCGGCCTGGCGATGCTGGGCGCATTCGTGCCGGTGGCGCTGAAAGACCCATCCGCCCACGCCGCCGGTATCGCCGACGCGGTGAAAACGGCGCGATTGCTGGCCGCCGTAGCGGGAACTCCAGCGCCCTATCTGGTGCTGGCGGACAACAACGGCTCGGTGCCGGAACGAACACGTTTGGCCGGAAGGGTCACTCCCGAATCCGGATTGAGCCTGGCCGAGTGGAGAGTCTTCGCCTACGGCGCCAACCAGGTGGCTGGCGCCGTGTTTGAGGAAACGGGATTGCGGACGGTTTTCCACCATCACTGCGCAGGCTACGTGGAGACGCCGACTGAAATTGCCACTTTGCTGGAACTGACCAATCCACGCCGGCTCGGGCTGGTATTCGACACCGGTCACTTCTGCTACGGGGCAGGAGCTGAGGAATGCGACGTGGCGGCGGCCCTCGACCGCTTCGGCGAGCGGGTTTGGTACATCCATTGCAAGGATTGCGAGCCGGAGGTGGCCGGGCGCGCCCGGGCCGGGGAGTGGGACTACTTCACCGCGTTGCGCCACGGGGTGTTCTGTGAACTGGGCAAGGGCTGTGTCGATTTCCCTGCCCTGCTGCGGCGGCTGAAAGCGCGGGGCTACGACGGTTATGTCCTGGTAGAGCAGGACATCCTGCCCGGCATGGGCACGCCGAAAGAGAGCGCGCGGCGGAACCGCGAATACCTGCGCTCCATTGAATCCAATTTCGCTTAGGGCATTCCTAAAGGGGGCACAATGAGTACACAAAGGCTTCACGTCGGAATCATCGGCGCCGGGCGCATCGGCAAAGTGCATGCCGAATCGCTGGCGTTCCGAGTGCCGGAATCCAGGATAGTGGCTATCGCGGACGTCAACCGCGAGGCCGCGCAAGCGGTGGCTGCCCGCTGCGGCATTGCCACGGTTGCCGAATCCAGCGAGGAGATCCTGGCGAACCCGGGAATCGAGGCTGTCCTGATTTGCTCCTCCACCAACACCCATGCGGACCTCATCGTGCAGGCGGCGCAGGCCGGCAAACACATCTTCTGCGAGAAGCCGATAGCCCACAACCTGGGCCAGATCGACCGCGCCCTGGCGGCGGTGGAAGCCGCCGGAGTCAAGTTGCAGATCGGCTTCAACCGGCGCTTCGATGCCAACTTCGCCCGCGTCCGCCAGGCGGTGGTGAGTGGCGAGATCGGCTCCCCGCGCATGCTGCATATCATCAGCCGCGACCCTGGGCCGCCGCCGTTGGCCTACATCCGGGTCTCCGGCGGCATGTTTATGGACATGACCATTCACGACTTCGATATGGCCCGCTTCCTGATCGGGGACGAGGTGGAGGAAATCTATACGGCGGGCGGTGTGATGGTGGACCCGGAGATCGGCCTGGCGGGGGATCTGGACACGGCCCTGATCGTACTGCGCTTTCGCAACGGCGTCATCGGCACCATCGACAACAGCCGCCAGGCTGCTTACGGCTATGACCAGCGGGTGGAAATTCTGGGCAGTGAAGGCAAGATCGCGACGGAGAACTGCTACCCCAACGAGGCAGTGATCAGCACGGGCAAGATGGTGCGGAAAGATCTGCCGCTCAATTTCTTCATGGACCGCTATACGGAGAGCTTTGCCAGCGAGTTGCGCTCTTTCGTGGCAGCCGTGCGCGAGGACCAGCCGACCGCGGTGACCGGCATTGATGGACGGATTCCCGTGGTCATGGGGCTGGCGGCGCGGAAGTCGTACGATGAGCAGCGCCCGGTGCGCCTGGAGGAGGTAAACGGTTGAGAGGTACCTTAGTACTTTTCCCCACTCTGCCACCTACTTCGCCCTGGCATTCCTTCTCATAGTGGTATAATCTCTCCTTATGGACGCTCCGTAACTGCTCGCCACGAGGAACCTTAGGTTCCCCCCGTTTCGACCCTTGGGCCCGCCTTGAAGGGCGCACACCAGGACATTATCAAATCTTTGATTCTAAGGAGTTTCCAGCGTGAAAAAACTGATTACCAGTGGTATGTTCGTGGTTGGAATGGTAGCTGTGCCAGTAGCATTGTCGCCGCATCAGGCCCCTGCGCCCGCTCCAGATTATCGCAACGACCCCAGACTAGAAACCCTTCGCACGTTCTTCCGCAACGCCGACTGTCCCGCCCAGCATTACGCCGCAGCCTTCCTGGAAGCCGCCGACTATAACGAGCTCGATTGGCGCCTTCTGCCCAGCCTCTCCTTTGTCGAATCGACGGGCGGAAAGGCAGCCCGCCACAACAATATTTTCGGCTGGGATTCGGGACGTGCACACTTCCCCTCCCCAATTGCCGGTATTCACGCCGTCGGCTATCGCCTTTCCCATTCGGACCTATATAAGGACAAGGGGCTGGACAGACTCCTGGCCACTTACAATCCGAACGTCGATTATGGACGGAAGGTGAAGTCCGTCATGCGGCGGATTGCCCCCTCGGAGTGATGCAATGAAACGGGTCGGGCCGTTCACTTTTCCAAGAAACGGACCACGAGGTACAGGCCCCCGAATAGAACGAAGGAAATTACCAGGACCGCCGCCCATTTCATATACCGTTGGGCGGCTGTTATCTGCTCGTC
>JAPKZC010000829.1 GCA_026394025.1 Candidatus Solibacter sp. | reverse complement strand
GCACGATTCAGTTCCCCGTGGACAAGCCGCTGCCGGCGGCGCTGGTAAAGAAGCTGGTGAAGGCGCGCGTGGCGCAGAACGAACTCAAGAAAAAGCGCTGAGATCGCCTCCCGCCGTTCAATCAGTAGGGCCAGGGCGGTGGCGCGAAACGGTTGTCGAATCCCTGCGCCGCGGGGAAGGACGAAGCATCCGGACTAACTCCGCTAGCGTCCCATCCAGCCGCCATCCACGGTGAGCACGGTGCCGCTCACGTAGTCTGACGCCGCGGAGGCCAGGAACAACACCGCGCCCGCCAGGTCTTCGGCTGCGCCCCAGCGTCCCGCTGGAATGCGAGCCAGAATCGCCGTATTGCGCACCGCGTCGGCACGCAGCGCGGTCGTGTTGTCGGTGGCGATATACCCCGGCGCAATGGCGTTCACCTGCACGTTGCGGCCGGCCCACTCGTTGGCCAGCGCCTTGGTCAACTGCGCCACGCCGCCCTTCGCCGCGGCATATCCCGGCACCGTGATGCCGCCCTGGAAACTCAACAGCGATGCCGTGAACACGATCTTCCCCGCCCCGCGTTCCAGCATGCCGCGGCCGAACTCGCGCGCCAGCACGAACTGCGCGCTCAAGTCGATCTCGATGATCTTGTCCCAATACTCGTCGGGATGTTCGGCGGCCGGCTTGCGCAGAATCGCGCCGGCGTTGTTGATCAGGATATCCACCGGAGGGCATTCCGCTTTCACCTTGGCGATGAACGCGTACACCGCCGGGCGATCCGCCAGATCGCAGGCGTAGGTCCAGCACTTGCGGCCGCGCGCCAACACCTCACGCTCTACCGCGCTGCCTTCGGCTTCCATGCATGCACTGGTCGCCACGATGTTCGCGCCTGCTTCCGCCAGGGCCACCGCCATTGCCATGCCGATGCCGCGGCGGGCACCGGTGACCAGAGCGGTCTTACCGCTCAGATTGAATCTGTCTAGGATAGTCACTGAAATTAGTCCGTACAAGTCACCAGGACCTTCATGCAATCGCCGCCGCCTTCCATGCGGTGCATGGCTTCTTCGAGACGGCTCAGGGGCAGCACATCGGTAATCAGTTTGGCCAGCGGCAGCCGGCCCGTCGCCGCCAGTTCGATGGCCAGTTCGAAATCCTCCGCCTCATACACGCGGGCGCCGGAAAGTTTCAGTTCGCGCCAGAAGAAGCGGAACAGATCCACTTTGGGCGCCTCGCCATAAATGGCTACCACCACGATGCGGCCGCGCGTCCGCGGCAGTTTCGTCATCATGTCGGCGCCCGCCTGCGACCCGGAAACTTCGAACACCACATCGGCACCCGCGCCGCCAGTCCGCTGATTGACCAGCGCGGGCAGATCGGTCTCCAGGGGATTCACGGCATCTACTCCCAGACTCCGCGCCAGTTGGATGCGGAACGGATTGACCTCCGCCATCACCACCCGCGCGCCGCGCGCTTGCGCCACCAGGGCCACCAGCACTCCGATGGGGCCGCCGCCGATCACGGCGGCGAACTCGCCTTCCTTCAGTTCGCTCATACGCACGTCGTGGCAGGCCACCGCCACCGGTTCCACCATGGCGCCCTCGCGCAATGCCAGCCCTTCCGGCAGCCGGTGGAGCGTGTGCGCCGGCACTGTCCACATGCCTTGCAGCGCGCCCGGCGTAGCCTTCCAGACAGGCGGGGCAATGGCCGCACGTGTCCAGCGGACGCACGGTCACACGGTCGCCCACGCACCAGCCGGCCACCCCGCTGCCCACCGCCGCGATGGTCCCCGCCATTTCGTGGCCCATCACGTGCGGCAGCGTCAAACGGTGCGCCATGGCGCCGTGAAACAGGTGGAGATCGGTACCGCAGATGCCGCAGTAGGCCACCCGAATCTGCACTTGCCCGGCAACCGGATCCACCGGAACGCTTTGGCCCACGCGCAGCGTCCGATTGCCTTCGAAGAATACCGCCTGCATGACTGACTCCTTTTATTTGGCTTCTATTTCACCAGGCGCGCGCTGAGCGCCAGATAGAACACTGTGCTTACGGCAATCACCGCGCCGTGGGGAAGCCCCAGCGCCTTTTTGTTCTTCACATCCAGCTCTTCGTTCGCCAGGTAGGCCGGCCGCCCCCTCGTCATTTCGCTGAGGATGAAGCTCACATTGAAAAACGTTTTCTTGAACCGCCCGCGGGCCACCACCAGGATCAAAGCCATGACTCCGCCAATCAGCGCGGTGACGAAGAAGATCCCGAACCAGCGCTCCCACCCCACCAGCGCGCCCACGGCAGCCATGAGCTTCACGTCACCCGCGCCCATGGCGCGCAAGGCGAAGAACGCCGCGTAGATTCCAAAAGCTACCGCCAGCCCAACCAGCGAGAAGACCAAGCCGCCTTCCGGCGAACCGATCAGCGTATTCATGGCAATGCCAAGCACCACGCCGGAGACCGTGAGCCAGTTGGGAATGCGACGGTAGAGCACGTCGAACACGGCGGCGGCCAACAGCAGGACGAGAAGCACCATCGCCACTTTTTGTGGCGGGAGTGTGAACAGATTCATCGAGTGATAATTGTAGCGCGCCACAAGGGCGCTGCCGGGATGTGTATTTGACGCGAGAGACCCGGGGGCGCGAAGAAAGGAGCGCGGAGGAATGAGGGAGGCAAGTCAGCGCCTGAGTACGCAGAGGAAGCGGAGAGATGTGGGCTGGCGCCATCGACCTTTCGCGCAAGTTGGGGCCCATTTCACAGCATTGTTCGATCGGGCGCCGCTCGGGCTTCGAAACACTTGGCGCCTTGGCGAGGAATTTGTTTTCCTTATTGCGATGCGCCGTTAGCCGGGAGGGGGCGGGTGGCGGGCAACTGGATTCCCTCGCCGTATGCGGCCTGTCCCGGGATGGTGACCGGCAGGCGCCCGGTAATGGCGATCTCGCCCAGGATGGCGCGCGCCGCCGCGATTTCGCTGGGCGGCACAGTGCTGTAGGTGGCCAGGTATGCGGTCACGCCGCCGAAATTGCGCAGCATATACGGATTGCCGAGAGCGATCAGCGCCACCGGCTTGCCGGACGAAATCAACGCCTCCAGCGCGTGCGGCAGCTCCCCACCTAGCATGCCCACCATGCCGCGATACGCCCCCACCGACGCGAACGCCGCCACGACGTAGCTCTCACAACCCACCAGGCGGCCCACTGCTTCATCCAGTTGCTGGCGCGAGAACGTGGGATCCCACGTGTTTACGAGCGCGCGTGGCGCAACCTTGCGGACTTCCTGCGTGAACCCAATGCCTTCGGCGGACGACCGGCTCTCCGGCATAATCAAGTAGCAGGCCTTTTCAGGCGCGGCCAACGGAATCATGGCGCCGCCGTTGCGCACCAGGGTCACCGCATGGTCCGCAATCTCCTGCGCCTTTTCGTTGGACTCGGGCGAATCCACCACGTCGCCGATGCCTTCCAGATCCACGAAGCGTTTGCGGTCCAGCCCGACCCGCTCCTTGGCAGCCAGAATCTTGATGACGCTCTCCTGGATGCGCTGGCGCGTCAGGCGGCCGCTCTGCACCGCGGCGGTCACCGCTTTCACCACCGCTTCCGGATCGGTCGGCATCAGCAGCACGTCGGCGCCGGCCTCCAGCGCGCGCACCGCGGCGTCGCCCATGGAGAAGCTCTTGACAAGGCCCGCCATCTCCATGGCGTCAGTCACAATAATGCCCTTGAAGCCCAGATCCTTCTTCAACAGATCGGTCAGAATCGACGATGAAAGCGTAGAGGGGATACCGGGCGGCGAGAGCGCCGGCACGGCGATGTGCGCCGTCATCACCGAATCCACGCCGGCGTCGATGGCGGCCTTGAACGGCACCAGTTCCACGCGGTCCAGGCGGTCGCGGTCCACCGTGATTGTGGGCATGTTCAAGTGGCTGTCCACGGCCGTGTCGCCGTGACCCGGGAAGTGCTTCACGGTTGCCAGCGCGAAGTTCTTCTTGTCGGTGTGAGCGCCTTCGATGAACGCCTTCACTTGCGCCGCTACGGCCTCAGGATTTTCGCCGAAGGACCGGATATTGATGATCGGATTGTCCGGGTTATTATTGACGTCGGCCACCGGATAGTAAATCCAATGAACGCCCAGCGCCCGAGCCTCACGCGCCGTGACCTCGCCTTCGTAGCGCGAGTACGCCGGGTTGCCCGTAGCCCCGAACGCCATGGCGTGGGGGAACACCGTGGTGCCGTCGACGCGCATGGACGCGCCGCGCTCGAAATCTCCGCTCACCATCAACGGCGTCTTGGCCAGGCGCTGCATGCGATTGAGAAAGGCCGCTACGGCGTACGGCTCCGCCTTCTGAATCACCCGCCCGTTGGACCAGTTCACCAGAATCAACCCGCCCACCTTGGTATCCCGGATCTGCCCCATGAACCTGCGGTACTCGCGGGAACGCGAGTTGGGCGCCGCGCCGTGAAAAGAGATGAAGATCAACTGCGCCACTTCGTCGCGCAACGTCATGCTCTTCATCCACCGCCGCACCGTGGAGGAAGCCTTGAGGGCAGGCGCGGGCTGGGCGGAGGACGGAGGCTTACGGGAAGCTGCCGGAGGCGCGGCGAAGGCGCCGCCGGCCAACGCCAGTAATACGGAAACCAAACCAGAATGAGAGAGCACCACGAATCCAGTGTGACAGATTTTCTCTTATTGGCCGATTGCCGTTGCGCGGGCTTTGGGCGTTCTTTGCGAGCCAGGCGGTTTACGCACGGCGCGGTTCACCAGGCGCTTCACCCAGCGCACCAGGTGGGCCGGTTCGTTGACGCTCTTGGTGATCACGGCATCGGCGCCGGTGTTCTGCTCGGTGAGACCCAGCGGCTCTACAAAGCCAGACAGGAGAATGATCCGCGCGTCCGGATCCAACTGGCGAATTCGCTGGATCAACTCCCCGCCGTTCATGCCCGGCATGCGGTAATCCGTGACAATTACGTCGAACTTGGCTGCCTGGAAGAGTATGAGGCCCTCTTCTCCGTTGACCGCGATCTGTACGCAACACCCGATCTCTTCCAGCAGGGAGCGGCGAACCAACAGTCCGTCGCGATTGTCATCGACCAGGAGGATTTTCGGGGGTGACGGCGTGAGAATCTTCATTAGCGGAACGGTTAGGAGAGTAACAGAGGCGTAACCTCGCTGTCAACGAATTTGCATCGTCTTGGAAAATCGCCAGATGGAGTTCTTGACAATCGCAATTTCGTAGTGGGACAGACCGGCTGATCCGGTGAGCACTGTGACAGGCCACGATGCCTGTCCTACTCCACGGCGCGCGGCGCTTTGTATCCGGACTTGGCGACGATCTGGTACTTGATGGGCTTGCCCTTTTCGTCTTTCACGGGCAGCGCCTCATTGGTCGCCGGATTGATCAGTTCGACTTTGATCTTGCGGAACGCGCCATCGTGTTTGGTATTGCTCGGCTGGTACGTCACTACGTACTGGTTGCGCAGGGCCTGGTGCAGCATCTGAAAGATCTGGCCGTATTCGCCTTGAAACTTCGGGAAATAGGCCGCGCCCCCGGTCTCTTTGGCGAAGGTGCGCAGTTCGTTGTCGGCCTGTAGGAAGTCCAGACGTTGGGGCCCGCTCATGTACTGATCGGCCATATCGCGCTGCATCTGCATCAGCCCGATCGAGTAGACCGGCACGCTGGCCTCCTGAAGCTTCTTGCGGGTCTGGTCGTAGGTGATGCGGCTGAAGGTGTCGATTCCGCTGGTAATGAGGAGGATGGCTTTTCGACCCTCGATTTCGCTCATGCGTTCCGCGGTGTCGGTGACCGCGTCGAACATGTTGGCTTCAGAGAAAGCGGCGATCTTCAAGCGGTCCAGCCCTTCGCGAATTTTGCTCTTGTCCGTGGTGAAATCCGTCAGGATCTCCGGGCGGATATCGTAGGCCACGACGGCGGCGTAGTCTTCCGGCTTGAGGCTCTCGGCAAAGCCCCAGGCCAATTGTAGGGTTTGATACCATGCGGCGCTCCAGTACCGCTGGAACAGATTGCTAAACTCGATGACCATGGCGATGGTCATGGGCGCCTCGCCCATATCGACCTTACGGATCTGCTGCGGCACATTGTCTTCCAGCACGCGGAAATTGCCCGCCGGAATGCCCGGGATGAAGTGGCCTTTGTTGTCGATCACGGCCACGTCGAGGGTCACGATATCGACGTCGGTCTTGAAGCGGGCCACATCGCCGCCCTTTTTCATCTGCGGATCTTTTTTCAGCTTGGAGGGGATCTTGGGAAGTTCCGTTTCGGTGCCCGCCGGGCTGTCCGCAGTCTTGCGAGGGCGGGCCACGGTGGAGCCCGGTTCCTTCAGTGGGCCCTGGGTCTGACCGACAAGCATACTCGCCACCACCAGAATCATGGCCGCGCAAGGCAGAACAACTTTTATGGATCGCATAGGCGCACTTCTAGCGTAACTATATCAAAGGACGGGCCGGCTCGCCGCGTGGTTTCGGGTAAACTTAATTCACCCAGGGACCGCGGTCGTGCTTCTTCATGTAGACCTGGAATTTCTTCTTGGCGCGCCGCAGCTTCCATTGGCGATACGCGCCGCGCCAGTCCGGCAGTTTGATCCGCAGCCCCGGCAGTCGCGATTTCAGGTACGCGAACCCCACCACCATACCACCCAGATGGGCGATATTGCTGACCCCGCTGTTCACGCCGATCGACATCCACAACTCAATCGCCGCGTAGATCATGACCATGTACTTGGCCCTGATGGGGAAGAGAAAGTTCATCAGTACCGTCTGGTCGGGATAGCACACGCCGAAGGCCAGCAGGAGGCCGTAGATCGCCCCCGAGGCGCCGATGGTGCTGGTCGCCCAGTTGCCAATCACGGCGTTGAGCAGAACATCGCAGAGGCCGGCGCCGATGCCGCAGATGAAATAGTACTTCAAGAACCGCCGGGTGCCCCAATCGCGCTCCAGCGGGGTACCGAACATCCACAGCGTGAGCATGTTGAAGACCAGATGCCACACGCCGCCATGGAGGAACAGGTAGGTTACCAGTTGCCAGATGGCGAAATGCTTGACCACCGCAACCGGAGCCAGCGCAAGCAGGAGGATGTCGTCGGTGAATCGCGGGCTGAGCAGCCCACTGAGAATGAAGACCACCGTGTTGACGATCAGCAACCACTTCACACCAGTGGTGAAATAGTCGCTGAAGAAGGATCTCCGATACGTATACCGGGGCTGGGCCATGGCGGGTCTCTAGAGTTTAGAATATCAGAACGTCTGGGAAGACCAGGAGGATGCCCCGCGTTACGCCGCGTTACGATGCCGCCGGGTCGCCGCTCTTGCCATAGCGATTCAGTGCGCGCGCGCACAATTGCAGCGCTACGGCTGCGCCCAGCCAGACCTGCCAGTAAGAGAAAATGCCGGAGGAAATGGCGAAACTGCTGGTCCAGTTGAGATCGGCGGCCACGCGCCAGATGGCGAGCACGCCCGCCGCCAGCGCCGTGGGCGGCAGAATGGCGGCCAGGAGGAGTGCCAGCCGCCTGTTTTTTGGGCGCTTCCTGCCAAGCTTGGAACTCTTGCCGAAACGAATCCGAACCACCATGGGGACGTGATACCAATTTACCAGTTTTTGCGATAGATTAGACATTCGGACTTAGCGAGGCACTTCATGAGAAAATTCAAAACTGCGTTGTTCGGAACCGGTTTCGTCGGCCGGGTCCATCTGGAAGGAATTCGCCGGCTGGGCTACGTTGAAATCTATGCCATCGGCGAGCCACAGATCGAAAAAGCCAATCAGCTCGCCGCCGAGTTCGGCGTCGCGCATACCGAGGCGGATTATCACCGCATCCTGGAAGACGCGGCCGTCGATGCCGTTCACATCTGCACGCCCAACGCGCTGCATTTCCCCATGGCGAAGGACGCGCTGCTGGCGGGCAAGCACGTGATCTGTGAGAAGCCGCTGGCCACCAGCATCGCCGAGGCCCAGGAACTGGTGGACATCACCAAGGAAAAGAAGCTGCGCAACTGCACTTCGCACAACCTGCGTTTCTACCCGATGGTGCAGCACATGCGCCGCATGGTGGAAGACGGCGATCTGGGCGACATCATGGTGCTCCAGGGCACGTATTCGCAGGACTGGCTGCTCTACGATACCGATTGGAACTGGCGTCTGGACAGCAAGTTCAACGGCCGTTCGCGCTGCCTGGCCGATATCGGCTCCCATTGGTGCGATATGGCGGAGCACATCACCGGGCAGCGCATCACCAGCGTCTGCGCCGATATGGCCACCTTCCACAAGACCCGCAAACAGCCCAAAGGCCCGATCGAGACGTTCGCCGGCAAGACGCTCTCGCCGGAGGATTACATCGAAACCGCCGTCGATACCGAGGACATGGGCGCGGTGGTGTTCCGTATGGGCAACGGCGCGCGCGGCGCCTACACGGCGAGCCAGGTGAACGCCGGCTGCAAGAACCGCCTGCAAATGGAAATCTACGGCACCAAGTGCGGTGTGATGTGGAGTCAAGAGCGCCCCGACGAGCTGTGGATCGGCAATCGCAACACCAACAACCAGATCATCATCAAGGATCCGTCGCTGCTAAAAGCCGGCGCCAAACCGTACGCCGATCTCCCCGGCGGACACAGCGAAGGCTACGACGACAGCTTCAAACAGATCTTCCGCCGCTTCTACCAATCCATCGCCGACCCCACCGCCGTTGCCGATTACCCGCAGTTCGTCGACGGTCTGCGGCAGTTGACCATTCTCGAAGCCGAGATGGAAAGCAACGCGAAGCACGGCTGGGTGGACGTCCCGCCGTTCCAGGGGTAGTGCCTGTAATTCAGTAGCCCCGCCCGGCGATGCGCATCACGGAAATTCGCCAGGCGCCGCCCTCGCGCTTTAGGACGAACACTGCGGGCATGCTGCGCTTCCCGATAAGGGTGCCGTACTGCGAGGCGGCAGCATCCACGAAGGCGACATCCGGCGTGACAAACCGGATCGCCACCGCCTCAAAATAGACTTGAGACACTTCCTGACCGGCGAAGCGGTCCAGCGGCGGCAGGTCGGCGTCGCGCGCCAGCACGGTGGCGCGCTCGTGAGCATCGTTGAAGGTGACGATCACCTTGCGAACGGCCTCGGAATCGGTGGGCTCGGCCGCCCAGGCGCGGGCGGCCACCATCACGAACATCCAACAGATAGCTTTCATGCCGGAAGGGGAATGCCGCGTGGCGGGCTTTCCTTTCAGGCATCTTTGGGCACCGACGAGAAGCGGGTCCGGGGGGATCCGCGCGGACCAGGGGGCCGCCCCACAGGGGCTACTGAATGGTGCGCGTTTTGCGATTCATGTAGTCCAGCAGGAGGTATTGTCCCAGCGTGTAGGGGGTGGTGAAGTAGGCCTTGCCTTTGCAGATCTCGGTTACCTTCTGGACGAAGTTGACCAGGCCATAATCGCTGGCCAGCATGAAGGTGTTGATCAGGATGCCCTGCTTCCGGCAGCGGTTGACCTCTTCCAGGGTTTTAGAGATCACCAGGGGGTCGAGGCCAAACGCGTTCTTGTAGAGGCGTCCGTCTTCGAGAGTAAGGCAACTGGGCTTGCCATCGGTGATCATGATGATCTGCCGCATGTCCTTCCGCTCTCGGTTTAGCAGGCGCTGCGCCAGAATCAGGCCGTCGCGGGTGTTGGTGTAGTAGGGGCCCACCTGCACGCGGGCGAGTTGGCTGATGGCCAGTTCCTCGGCGGAATCGTGGAAGAGCACGCAGCGCAGGCTATCGCCGGGGTATTGGGTCTTGATGAGGTGGGCCAGCGCCAGCGCCACCTTCTTGGCAGGGGTGAAACGGTCCTCACCGTAGAGGACCATGCTGTGGCTGCAATCCAACATCAGGACGGTGGCGCAGGAGCTTTGGTACTCGCACTGGTGGACATGCAGGTCTGCGTACTCCAGATTGAGCGGGACCTGCGCGCCTTCGCGGCGGATGGCGGAGAACAGCGTGGCGCTGACATCCAGGTTGAAAGTGTCGCCGAACTCGTAGTGCCTGCTGGAACCGTTGGCCTCGATGCCGGTGGCGAGGTCGCGCGTATCGTGGCGTCCGAAGCTGCTGCGCCCGAGCGAGCCGAGCAGGTCCTTGAGCGTCTTGAAGCCCAGGATGTCGAGCGATTTATCGGTGACTTCGAATTTGACCTGGGAATCCGGGGCGGCGCCGGCGCCGCCGGAGGCCTCTTCGATGGTGATCTGGCCTTCGTCCACCATTTTCTGGATAAGACCGTCGAGCATTTGGTCCATCTGCTCCGGCGTC
>JAPKZC010000466.1:4859-6145 GCA_026394025.1 Candidatus Solibacter sp. | reverse complement strand
CCGAAGCCGATTCCCTCGCTGCCGACGAAGAATCCCGCTACGCCATGCTCAACGCGGAGTCCGACGCCAAACTCGCCGAAATCGAGCTCCGCCGCAACCCCACCCTCGCCGCCATCGCCGCCCGCCAGAACGAAATCCTCCTCGAGGCCGCACGCAATCGCCTTCGCCAGGCCACTCAGGACCTTGGCAACAAGAAAACCACTTCCGCCGCCGGCGTCGCCATCCAGCAGGCACAGGAAAACAAGGCCCGCGTCCTGGCCGATATCGCCCGCAAGAACATCGAAAACATGACCCCCAAGGCCAAGACCGGCGGCTATGTCCACATCCAGCAAAACACCAACCTGAACATGATGTATTGGGGCATGCAGTTGCCTCCCTTCCAACTCGGCGACACCGCCAGCTCCGGCATGGCCGTTGCTCAAATCCCCGATCTGAAAAGTTGGGAGGTCAGCGCCAACGTCGGCGAACTCGACCGCGGCCACCTCAGCGTCGGTCAAAAGGTCACCATCCGCGTCGTTGCCCTCGCCGGCCAGGAGTTCTCAGGCAAGGTCAAGAACATCGGCGGTACCACCGGCCCTCCTTGGGACCGCCGCTTTGAGGCAAGGATCGCCCTCGACCAGGCCGCTCCCCAACTCCGCCCCGGCATGACCTCCAACCTGGTCATCACCATCGAGACCCTCGACAACGTCCTCTGGATTCCCTCCCAGGCCCTTTTCGAAAGCGACGGCCGCACCTTTGTCTATGCCCGCCGCCCCTCCGGCTTCGTTCCCCACGATGTCACTCTCGTCACACGCAGTGAGAGTCAGGCCGTCATCACCGGCATCAAGGAAGGCGAAATCGTCGCCATGTCCAACCCGGACCAACAGCTCAAAACCGGCGCAGCCCCATCCAGCGGCGCCATGAAGGCCCTTTCCAAATGACCCTTCTCTCAAAGGTGGGGCAGGCGCATTCGCCCGCCAACTCTCTATGATTCTCTTTTCCGACCTCGGCCAGGCCTGCGCCAACCTCCGCGCCCAGAAGACCCGTACCCTGCTCACCGCCCTCGGTATCGTCTTCGGCGTCGGCAGCGTCATCGGCATGCTCGCCATCGGCTCCGGCGCCCGCGAGGAATCCCTCCGCTTCATTGAGCAACTCGGCGTCCGCAACGTCCTCGTCGAATCCCGCCCCGCCACCAGTCAGGAGGAGTTCCAGCAGCGCCGCCGCTCCTCGCCCGGGCTCTCCGCCCGCGACGTCCGTATCCTCAAAGCCAACATCGAAGCCCTCGAAACCCTCTCCGCCCGCAGCAC
>JAPKZC010000466.1:3788-4814 GCA_026394025.1 Candidatus Solibacter sp. | reverse complement strand
CGCGTCCTCCCCAACCCCGCCCGCGACAGCCCCGAGCTCTATGGCGTCGAACCCTCTTACAGCATCATTCACAGCCTCCACCTTGCCGAAGGCAAGTTCTTCGACGAGGCCGACAACGCTACCAGCGCCACCGTCTGCGTCCTTGGTGAAGGCGCCAAGGTCAATCTCCTCGGCTACGGTCCCGCCGTCGGCAAGTTCGTCAAGGCCAACGATTCCTGGATGGAGGTCGTCGGTGTCCTCAGCGAGCAGGTCATGGCCGGCGCCCAAAACTCCGGCGGCGCCATGCTCGACGTCAATAACATTATCTACGTCCCCCTCAATACCATGCAGTATCGCTTCTGGGACCAGGGCCGCAACATGAAGGACGAACTCGATGGCATCGACCTCCGCCTCCGCCCCGAGGCCGATAGCATCGAAACCGCCAAGGTCGTCACCGCCGTTCTCAACTCCACCCACCACGGCATGCAGGATTTCAGCGTCACCATCCCTGCCGCCCTCCTCGCCCAGCAGCAGCGCACCCAGACCATCTTCACCTACGTCATGGTCGCCATCGCCGCCATTTCCCTACTCGTGGGCGGCATCGGCATCATGAACATCGTCCTCGCCACCGTCATGGAGCGCACCCGCGAAATCGGCATCCGCCGCTCCATCGGCGCCCGCCGCTTCGATATCGTCCGCCAATTCCTCACCGAATCCGTCCTCATCTCCGTCGGCGGCGGCCTCCTGGGCATTGCCTTCGGCTTCTTCCTCGCGTGGCTCATCGCCCGAACCGCCGAATGGAAAACCATCGTCACCACATCCTCCGTAGTCATCGCTTTCGGTGTCTCCGTCGCCGTCGGCATGGTCTTCGGCATCTACCCTGCCGTAAAGGCCAGCCGCATCAACCCCATTGACGCCCTGAGGTACGAGTAGGACAGGCCACTGGCTCCTCCTGGCCTCCTGGGATTGGCCTTCGGCCCGCGAAAGCGCATGAAATAGCCAGCGGGCAAGTTGACCGGCAGGCGTCTGGTCGGCGGACCTCCCTGG
>JAPKZC010000466.1:0-3731 GCA_026394025.1 Candidatus Solibacter sp. | reverse complement strand
CTGGTCCGCGCGGGACGGTGGTTTTTCGCCCCTGTTTGGATGGGCCTTCGGCCTGCGAAATCCCCAGAAAAACCGGCACTGGCAGGCCGGCGTGCAGCGTAGGGGTTTCGGGGCAGCTTGGCAAGCTGCGGCCGATTGGCCCCACATCAACAGCGAGCATCAGCGTGGTTTTTCGCCCCTCGACCTTGGGGTTCTTCGTCCTACTTCTTGACGGCAGCCAGGCGCCTCAGCTCGCCCTCGATCACGGGCTTGATTGCGTCGGGCGCCAGGTCGCCGTTGTACTTCTGGCCGTTGAGGAACATCCGAATCCAGGTCCGCGGTGAAGCGCTGCATGTCCAGGCCGATCTGTTTCGCCCATGCCAGAACCGATTGCCGCGACAACTTCGGCCGATTGGCGAACATCACGTCGTGCATTGGCCAGAACTTGCCCTGCCGATGCGCCGCCAGGGATGCCGCCGCTGAGACTGCGGCCGCCGGATGGGTTTCCAACGGGTACTGCTTGAAGATGAGCCTCACGTCGTTGGGGTAGGCCTTGAGGGTGGCATTGATCTGCGCCACGGCCTTGGAACAATAGGGGCATTGGAAGTCGGAGAATTCCACCAGGGTGATACGCGCGTTGGCCGGACCCAGCACGGGCGAACCCAGGGTGGGAATTGGCACCGGATCGTCGAGCAGTTTGGGCGTGGGCCGCGAGCCGAACTTGGACGCCTTGGATTCCGCGACAGCCGCGGTTTCGCTCTTCCCGGCCTTGATCGCGCCCACGGTGACCGAGGCCAGCCCCCGGCTAAAGGAGCAGTTCGGGTCCTTCACGCGGCACTCCGCCACCTTCATGCCGCACCCGCAGGAGCAATCCTGCGTGCGTGTGCTTTGAGGGCGAGCGTCTTCCTGGCAGGAGCCAGCCCGCTGAAATCC
Organism: Candidatus Solibacter sp.; assembly: GCA_026394025.1. Taxonomy (GTDB): domain Bacteria; phylum Acidobacteriota; class Terriglobia; order Bryobacterales; family Bryobacteraceae; genus Solibacter. The sequence continues at coordinate 2,819 of JAPKZC010000466.1, read as the reverse complement.
ACCCCTGCCAGATTGGTGACCGTCTGCCACTCCTGCGCCAACAGAAGCACCGCCCCGCCCAAAACCATCCCCACGATCCATTTGGACCTCGACTTCAGAGAACCCATCTCTCCATTGTAGTGAGGCCGCCTCCGCCCGCGCTGCTACGCTATGCGGTCGCGGCTTAGGAACGCGATTAGCCAGACAACCAGGAAGACGAAGAACAGTACCTTGGCGATTCCGACAGCCGCGCCCGCCAGCCCACCGAAACCCAGGACAGCGGCGATCAGGGCGAAAATCAAGAACATCAGTGACCAATGCAGCATTTACAGCCTCCTGGTGCAATCTCTGCACCGCAAAGATAGAGAGCAATGCGCCCACCACCGTGCGATTGGGTACCCGCACCTACACGGAACAACCAGGGCGCGGGACGCGTATCCTCTCCAGGAGAACCAATGAAAGCCAGATACCTGCTGCTTGCGCCCGCACTGCTTGCACTCACCGGCTGTGTGATTGATACCCATCGTGCGGGACCGGTCCAATACTCCTCGGAAAGCCTGGAAATGGACGATTCCGAGGTGGTGCGCGTCAATCTGCGGATGGGGGCTGGAGATCTGCGGGTGACCGATGGCGCCGCAAAATTGATGCGTGCAGATTTTGCCTATGGCGTTCCTTCCTGGAAGCCGGAGGTGCGGTACAGCCGCGCCGGCAAGAGGGGAGATTTGACCATCGAACAGCCGGGCAAGAACCACACGGCACTCGGCAACATGAAGTACAGCTGGGATCTGCAACTAAACAAGAGGGTCCCGGTGGATCTGGTACTCAACTTCGGCGCCGGGCAGGCACGGCTCGACCTGGGAAGCCTCGACGTGCGCGGCGTGGAATTAAGCATGGGGGTCGGCCAACTGGATGTGGATCTGCGCGGCGCGCCTAAGCACAGCTACACCGTCGGCATCCATGGCGGCATCGGAGAAGCAACGGTTCGCCTTTCGGCGGACGCGGGGATTTATGCCGAGGCGCACGGCGGCATCGGCAGTATCAAGGTTCGCGGGCTTCAGCAGGAAGACGGACACTGGGTCAGCCCATCTTACGACCGTGCCGCCAACAAGATCCGGATCGACATCCAGGGTGGTATCGGGCAGATCAATATCATCGCCGATTGACGTGGGACAAGGCATCTCCGTTTGTGGTCAACCGGCGGCCGCCGGCATTCACTTGCAGGCGGCCCTCCCGGCAAAGTACCCTCGAAAGGTGTCGACTACCCCAACCGCCCCTCGCGCCCGATTCCGCAGCCAGCGGATCTCGCGATTCACTGAATCCGTTATTCGCGAGATGACCCGCCTCGCGGTGCGTCACGGGGCCATCAATCTGGCGCAGGGCTTCCCCGATTTTCCGGCGCCCACCGCGCTGAAGAACGCCGCGGCTCGAGCCATCGACGCCGACATCAACCAGTACGCCATCACCTGGGGCGCCAAGCCCTTTCGCGACGCCATCGCCGCCAAGTACCAGCGCACCTATGGCATGGAGTTCGACCCGGAGCGCGAAATCACGGTCTGCTGTGGTGCTACCGAAGGCATGATCGCCAGCCTCCTGGCGGTGCTGGACCCGGGCGACGAGGTGGTGCTGTTTGAACCCTTCTACGAAAACTATGGCCCCGACACCCAGCTTTGCGGCGCCACGTCGCGTTACGTCAAGCTCCAGGCGCCCCACTGGAGTTTCGACCCGGACGAACTGCGCGCCGCCTTCACGGGCCGCACCAAGGCCATCATCCTGAACTCGCCCAACAACCCCACCGGCAAGGTTTTCGCGCGCCAGGAGCTAGAGTACATCGCCGGACTCTGCCAGGAATTCGATTGCCTGGCCATCACCGACGAAATCTACGAGCACATCCTCTATGACGGTACTATACATACTCCGATCATGTCGCTGCCTGGCATGCGTGATCGGTCCATTCTGGTCAACAGTATGAGCAAAACTTATTCTGTGACCGGATGGCGGGTAGGGTGGGTGCTCGCCCCGCCCGACCTGACCGACTCGATTCGTAAGGTCCACGATTTTCTCACTGTGGGCGCCGCCGCTCCGCTCCAGCAAGCCGGGGTGATGGCCCTTTCGCTGCCTGAGGACTACTACCGCCACCTCTCGACAGAGTACGCAGGGCGCCGCGAGCACCTCGTCACTACTGTTCAAGATGCTGGATTTAAATGCTTTATTCCGCACGGCGCGTACTACGTAATGACCGATATTTCGGCTTTCGGCTTCCTTGACGACACGTCCTTCGTGCGCCATCTGATTACCCACCTGGGAGTGGCGGCTGTTCCCGGGTCGAGTTTTTTTTCCGATGTAAGCGGTGGCAGTCAATATGTTCGCTTTTGTTTTTGCAAGAAACATGAGACTCTGGAGTTGGCACGGCACCAATTAGTCAAGCTCAAGTAGTAATAGTACGGTTGCAGCATTTCAGTGCGCCGCGCGGGAGAAGCCTATGCTTCCAGAGTTCTTACTGACGGAAACAACGGTGCGCGAAGCTGGGACCGGGCCCGAAATCGCTCTGGGCGAACAGCGGGGCGAGACCCTGGTTCTCACTCTCGGCATCACGCGAATCATCGAACAGGAAAGCATCGATCTCTCCATCTGGGGCTCTGCCGACGGCACAGATTGGGGGACCAGACCGCTGGCCACATTCCCACAAAAATTTTATTGCGGCACCTACCAGATCATTGCCGATCTGTCGGACCACCGCGATATCAAGTTTCTGCGCGTAAAGTGGGCGCTCAACCGTTGGGGCAAGGGCGAACCCAAACCGCTGTTCACCATCTATCTTTTCGCCCAAGCCATGCAGCAGG
>JAPKZC010000879.1 GCA_026394025.1 Candidatus Solibacter sp. | reverse complement strand
CCAGGTGGAGCGGAATCTGTTTGGCATGACGCATTGCCAGGCGGGCGCGGTGGTCGCCGCGACCTGGGGCTTCCCGGAAAGTTTGGCCGCCTGCATGGGAGAGCACCACATCCAACCCGCCGGGGGGCGACGCGACCCCAGATCCCTGATTGGGACCGCCTGCCGAATGGCGGATTCGCTGGGATTCCCTGAGGTACCGCTGGCCAATGTACCTGGCTGGCCCGAGTTGGACCCTTCCCTGGAACACTATCCCCAACTCGAGCCCGAGACCCTCTGGGACGAGATCAACCGGCGTCTTGCGGATCTCGGCCGGTGAGTCTCCCGCTGGTCTAATCGCGCCCGTGAAACGAGTAGCGTAACATCAGTGTGTGCGCGGCCGAACTGGCGCCGAAATCCGTCGAATACACATACTGCGCAAAGAGATTCCTGGTAAATCGCCAGCCGGCGCCGAAATCCGAGAAGCGCGGAGCGTACGGCGCCGCTGCCGGATTCACCAGCAGGAACGCGTCTTCCACACTGGTGCGGTTGCCGAACCGGTCGGGGAACAGGTTCCAGTTCAGATTGTGCGTTTGCCAGACGTTCAGCAACGACGCGGTGAGAAACAGCCGGCTCGTAACGTCGCGCTGCACCGCGGCGTGGGCGGATACGAAGCGCCTGCCGGCTACGGCGTTTTCGAGCAGCGCGCCCGTGGCATCTTCGGTACGCGCGGCCCAGGTGCGGGCGCTGCCGCCGGCCAGGTCGAAGCTGACCGTGGTGCGCCGCGTGAGCGCGTAGCCGAGGCCAACCGCCACCGTTCCGCGTTGCGCGCGGTCGCGTTCGTGGGAATCCACCGTGGCGATACGGTTCATACCGTCGAGCAGCGAAATGCCGAGCCACGCCGCGGCAAAACCATAGAAGAGGCGCGGGGTTGCCTCGCCGCGCAAGCGCAGACCAAACTCCGACGAGTGGCCCACGGTGCGCGTGGCGTTTAAGCCCAACGGGAAACCGTTGAGGGTGTGCGAAACCTCGGAATCGTCGGCGCGGATGAAGGCATAGCGGTAGAACAGGCCCGCTCTCACGCTCCGTGAAAGGTCCCGCGAGAAGCCGGCGGTGAGCCGCGTCTGCCTGATGTCGCTGTTGGATCGACTGCGTTCCTCGGCCAGGCGTCCGGGTCCCATGGCTTCGCTGGTCACGCTGGAGATGGAGCCGGTTCCCTTCAACGACGCCAATTCCACGCCGAAGCTGTTGGCGCCAATGCGCCGTGCCACCACCAGAGCCCCGGAGTAGAACGCGCCGCTGGAACTGCCGCTGGTCTGGGGCACGGCCTGCGGATTGTGCTCCAGCGTCCTGGGCTCGAAACCTGGCGTCGCCGTCAGAGCCGTGTTGCCCACGCGCGACACCGAAGCGCTGGCGCCAAACGCGAAGCTGCCGGCGGGCGCGAAAAAGGAAACTTGCGGCGAGACGCTGTAGTCGCTGGGCAGGCCACCGGTCGGACCAAAGGCGGACTGGTATTCCTGAAAAGAGCGGGCTCCGCGGAAAGCCGGCAGGATGAACACCCGCCCCTCGGCACGGCGGAATTCGGTGGCGTAGGCCGGGTTCTCCAGGCTGTCCAGGTGCGCCTCGGGAAAGGCGTTGAAGCGAAACAGAAACGGCGCCTGCCCGATATCGGCAAGGCCCGCCAGATAGCGGTCGTAAGTGCTG
>JAPKZC010000099.1 GCA_026394025.1 Candidatus Solibacter sp. | reverse complement strand
CCAAGACTACGGTCCGCCTGCCGCCAGGAAGACGTTCCTTCCAAGTTCGACCTGGCAGGGAACTGCATTGTGTGCAGGCCCCTCACTTCACCACCGGCAGCACCACCGCGCTGCCGCGGTATACGCGCTGCGTGGCCTTCACATAATCCGCGGCATGCGCCTCAAAAATGCTGGGCAGGAACTTTTGCGGATTGCGGTCGTACACGGGGAACCAGGTGCTCTGCACCTGCACCATGATGCGGTGGCCCTTCAGAAACGCGTGCGCATTGGTGTGGAGGCCGATGGCATATTTCACCGCCTTGCCGGCCGGCACTGGCTCCGGCTTCTCGAAACTACTGCGGAACCGCGCCCGCAAGATTTCGTCCGCAATCATCAACTGATACCCCGGCAGCTCCGCGGCGTCATCCGGATACACGTCGATCAGCTTGACCACCCAATCGCTATCGGTGCCGCTGGTGGAGGCGACGAGTTCGGTCACGATGTCGCCGGCCACCCGCAGGTCTTCCTTGAGCGGCTCCGTCTGCCACGAGAGCACGTCGGGGCGGTGGTCCACGAAGCGCTGATCCTGCACCAGCCAGACGCGCCACTCCGGCCCCGGGTAGGTGGGCGGCACCAGCCGCGGACGGTACGGCACCGGGTTGGCCGGGTCGCTGACGTACTCGTCGAACCCGGCCGGGTGGCTCGACGCCACGCTTGGGCGGCCACGCCTCATGCTCCTGCCACTGGTTCGCCCCGGTCTCGAACACGGTCGCCTCGGCCAGCTTCCATGGTCCCTGCCCGCGCAGCCAGTGATCGAACCACGGCTCAAAAATCTTCTCCCGGTAATGCGCCGCGGTATCGCTGCCGAAATCGATGGCGCCCAGCTTTCTGCCGTTCCCGTTCCACCCGCCGTGATTCCACGGACCCGCCACGAAGTAGTTGCGATCTCGCGTGTCGTGCCTCTCCATCAATTCGTAGATCTTCTGCGGCCCGTAGAAATCCTCCTGGTCCCACCAGCCCGCTACGTGGACGATGGGCAGCTTCACCGCGTTCAAATAGGGGGCAAATGCCTGGCGCTGCCAGAAAGCATCGTAGTTGGGATGACGCGTGAAATCGGTCCACGTCGGCACCTTGCCGTGAAAGTACTTCTCGTCGGCATTCGACAACGGGCCGAGGCCGAGATACCAGTCGTAGGTATCGGCACGGTCGAACTGAAAGCGGTAGTTCTCTGTCGCCGAGGTCTCCAGCATGGCCGAGTACTCGAAGCCGTAGCTCAGGCGGAAGGCCCCGTTGTGATGGAAATCGTCACCCAGGAACTGGTCTGCCGGCGACGCCTGCTCGACAGCCGCGACTAGTGCCGGATGCGGGTTGAGGGCGGCCATCACCGCGGTCCAGCCGTCGTAGGAGGTTCCCGCGATGCCCGCCCGCCCGTTGTTGTTGGGCACGTTCTTCACCAGCCACTCGACGGTGTCCCAGGCGTCGGTGGTCTCGTCCACGCCCTTGGCATCTTTGGGATCGTGGGGCGGGCGGAACATGACGAACTTGCCCTCGCTTTGGAATCGTCCACGGATGTTCTGCGCTACGAAAATGTAGTTCTCGCTCCGCCATCGCTGTCCCGCGGGCAGCCCCTGCTCCGTCGCCTCTTTGCCCGGCACGCCGTACGGGGTGCGGTCGATCAGAAAGGGTAGCAGACCCTTGGAGTCCTTCGGCGTGAGCAGCACCGTCTGCAAATGCACGCCGTCGCGCATCGGAATCATGACTTCCCGATAGTCGACGAACACCCGGGCGTCGTCGCCCTGCCCGATCAGCAGTACCGCGCCCACCAACCCGCCGAACAAGATCGCCCGTTTCATTCGCGCCTCCAACAGCCCGATGATACATCGTGGCAGATGGCGGGGCAGGGGCAAAGGCTCTCACCCCTCCGGCCTGCACCGCTGCTATCATCTGGGTATATCGGAATTGGAGGTCCCATGGCGGACGAACTGAATCGGCGTAATTTTCTGAAGGCGGCCGCGATTGCCGCAGGCCCGGCCGTGATTTCGGCCCGAGGCGCGAACGACAAGGTGAATGTCGGCTGGATCGGCGTCGGTACGCGCGGCAACGCGGGCATTGACTGGCTGCATACGGCGGCTGCCAATGAAGTCCAGATCACGGCGATCTGCGATACCTACGACGGCTACATCGCGCGCGCCCAGGACCGTTTGCAGACCATCTGGGGCGCCAAGGCCAAGGCTCATAAAGACTACCGCGAACTGCTGGCGGACAAGTCGATCGACGCAGTTTATATCATGACCCCGGAGCACCTGCACCACGACATGACGATCGCGGCGCTCAAGGCGGGCAAGCACGTCTACATTGAGAAGCCGCTGGCCCACACCATCGAAGAGGGCTACGAGATCATCAAGGCCTGGGAGCAGGCGAAAAAGATCGTCCAGGTGGGCACGCAGAATCGCAGCTCGGCGCTCTACAAGAAGGCGAAAGAACTGATCAAGCAGGGCATGGTGGGCGATGTGCATTTTGTGCGCGCCTTCTGGTACCGCAACGGGTTGCCGGCCGAGCCGTCCTGGCGCTATGTGATTCCGGCGGAGGCCAATCCGCAGAATACCGATTGGAACCGTTTCCTGGGCCCGGCGCCCAAGCGCGCGTGGGACGCCCACCGCTACTTCCAGTGGCGGCTCTATTGGGATTACTCGGGTGGAATTTCCACCGATCTGCTGGTGCACCAGACCGACATCGTTAATTTCATGCTCTCGAAGACCGTGCCAAAGACTTGCATGGCGAGCGGGGGCGTCTACCGCTGGACCGATGCCACCGATGACCGCGACGTGCCCGATTGCCTGAGCGCCGTGTACGATTATTCCGACAAGATGCAGCTCAACTATAGCTGTTATCTGGGCAACGAGTTCTTCGGGTACGGCGAGGAGATCATGGGCAACGAAGGCACCCTGCGGGTGATGAACCGGCAGGACCTGTACTTCGAACCGGAGACCTACAATTCGCGGCGTCCGAACGCGGTGAACCGCGCGCCGGCAGCCATCAAGGCGCGCGCGGCCATTCATATCAATGGACCGCAGGAGTATAAGGAAGTGGACGGCGCGATCGCGCACTTCCGCAACTTTATCCAGAGCGTGCTTGGCAAGGAAGAGGTCATCGCGCCGCCGCCGGTTGGCCAGGAGGCAGCCATCGGCGGCCACATGGCCACGCTTTCCTACAGGAACCAGAAGAAGGCGACCTGGGACGAGGCGACGCAGAAGGTCCGCCTCGGGTAGACCTGGACAGCGGCATCCGGGTGGGACGACGGCAAGCTACAGATCACGCAAAGCGATGGTCCGTCCCACCCGACTCACGCTACTCTGGAAGTTGATCCCTTATC
>JAPKZC010000131.1 GCA_026394025.1 Candidatus Solibacter sp. | reverse complement strand
TGTCGGCAAACTTCGCGATAAACTGCTTCATGGCGTTCCTTTCTTCTCCGGTGCGTGTCTGGATAACACTACATCGTACGAAGATTCGGAACGCCTCTTCAATTTGGTTGCGGCTCTGCCGCGCTATGCCTCTGCGTTGAATTGGCTTCCTCAGGCTGTCTCATGCGCCGGGCCGTTTGATGCCGTGAGTTTCGGCGAAGCGGATGGCCTCTGGATAGCCGGCGTCGGCGTGGCGGACTACGCCCAGTCCGGGGTCGCTGGTGAGGACTCGTTCCAGGCGGCGATCCATCTCTTCGGTGCCATCGGCCACCACGACCATGCCGGCGTGCTGGGAGTAGCCGATTCCGACTCCGCCGCCGTTGTGGATGCTCACCCAACTGGCGCCGGCAGCGGTGTTGACCAGGGCGTTGAGCAGCGGCCAATCGGCAATGGCGTCGGAGCCATCGCGCATGCCTTCGGTCTCGCGAAACGGCGAGGCGACGGAGCCGGTGTCCAGGTGGTCGCGGCCGATCACGATGGGGGCCTTCAATTCTCCATTGCGCACCAGGCGGTTGATGGCCAGGCCGAATTCGGCGCGCTCGCCGTAGCCCAGCCAGCAGATGCGCGCGGGCAGGCCCTGAAACTGTATGCGCTGGCGCGCCAGCGGGAGCCATCGTGCCAGCGTTTTATCGTGCGGGAAGAGTTCAGCGGCCAGCCGGTCTGTGCGGTAGATATCCGCCGGATCGCCGGAGAGCGCCACCCAACGGAAGGGGCCGCGGCCTTCGCAGAACAGCGGGCGGATGTACTCGGGGACGAAGCCGGGGATATCGAAGGCGCGCTCCACGCCGGCGGCCTTGCCCTGGGTGCGGAGGTTGTTGCCGTAATCGAAGGTCACGGCGCCGGCCTTGCGGAGTTCGAGCATGGCCTCGACGTGCACGCCCATGGCGGCCACGCTGCGCGCCACGTACTCTTTGGGATGGCGGGCGCGCAGCAGGCGGGCTTCTTCAAGCGGCATGCCGTTCGGCACGTAACCGTTGAGCGGATCGTGCGCGCTGGTCTGGTCGGTGAGAACGTCGGGGACCATGCCGCGACGCGCCATCTCTGGCAGGACGTCGGCGCAGTTGCCCACCAGGGCGACGGAAATGGCCTCCGGTCCGGAGAGAAGTTCGAGGGCTTCGTCGAGCGTGCGGGCCATGCGGTCGCAGTAGCCGGTTTCGATCCGGCGCTGGATGCGCGCGGCGTCCACCTCAACGCCGAGGAAGCGCGCGCCGTTCATGGTGGCGGCCAGCGGTTGCGCACCGCCCATCCCGCCCATGCCGCCGGAGACTACGAGTTTGCCCGCGAGCGAGCCGCCAAAGTGCTTTCTGGCGAGCGCGGCGAAAGTCTCATAGGTGCCCTGCACGATGCCCTGGCTGCCGATGTAGATCCACGATCCGGCGGTCATCTGGCCGTACATGGTGAGGCCCATCTTCTCCAGGCGGTTGAATTCGTCCCAGTTGGACCAGTGTCCCACGAGGTTGGAATTTGCCAGCAGGATGCGCGGTGACTCGGGATGGGTGCGGAATATGCCTACTGGGCGGCCCGATTGCACCAGCAGGGTTTCATCGTTGGCGAGCGATTCAAGGGCACGAACGATGGCGTGGAACGAGGGCCAGTCGCGCGCAGCGCGGCCGGTGCCACCGTAGACAATCAGCTGGTCCGGGTTCTCCGCCACCTCGGGATCGAGATTGTTGTGCAGCATGCGCAGGGCGGCTTCCTGGTGCCATGCCCGGCAGCGGAGCGTGGTGCCGCGGGAGGCGTGGACGGCTGTAGACTGGCTCATTGCAGCACTCCTGCCGGGGCCGGCAGCGATTCCGGAATTGCCCATTCATCGAACTTGCCCTGGCGTATGGCGCGGGCGAGGTTCTCGATATCGATGGAGAGTGGGCGGTCTTCGCCGAGCGGCGGCGCGATGCCGCGGACCACGTCGCGCACCCGGCGCAATTCGGGGCCGGGCTCGAATGGTTCCCGATAGCGCAGGGCTTCGGTGGCGGCCAGCAATTCGATGGCGGCGATGTACTCGCCGTTCTCCACGATGGTGCGCAGTTTGAAGGCGGCGGTCATGCCCATGGAAACGTGGTCCTCCTGGCCGCCGGAGGTAGGCACGTTATCCACGCTTGCGGGATGCGCCAGCACCTTGCACTCGTTGAGCAGCGATACGGCGGCGACGTGGGCGATCATGAAGCCGCTGCCGATGCCGGGGTGGGCGGCGAGAAACGCGGGGAGGCCTTGATTGAGGTCTGGATTGACCAGGCGATCGATGCGGCGTTCGGCAATCCCGGCTAGGGTGGTGAGGGCGATGGCGGCGGTATCGAAGGCGAGAGCGAGCGGCGCCCCGTGGAAGTTGCCGCCGGAGAGCACGTCGCCCGATTCAGCGAACACGAGCGGGTTATCGGTGGCGGATCCGGTTTCAATCTCGACGGTGTTGGTGGCGAAGCGTAGCGCGCCGCGCACCGCGCCATGTACCTGCGGCATGCAGCGCAGGCTGTATGCGTCCTGCACGCGGGCAGGGGCGGTGCGGCGGATGTTAGTGACATCGCTCCCTTCCAGCAGTGCGCGCATGCGGGCGGCGACCGTGCCCTGTCCGGGATGGGGGCGCGCGGCGTGAATGCGCTGGTCGAAGGCGGCGGGTGTGCCCAGCAGGGCTTCGAGAGTCATGGCGCCCGCCACGTCGGCGAGGCCGGCAAGCCGGGTGGCACGCGACAGGGCGAGCGCGCCCACACCGGTGAGCGCCTGGGTGCCATTGAGCAGCGCGAGGCCTTCCTTGGCTTCGAGGCGGACAGGTTCAATACCGGCGCGCTCCAGGGCGGTTCGGCCCGGCAGGCGCTCCCCGCTATAGATGGCTTCGCCTTCGCCGATGACGCAGAGCGCGAGGTGGGCCAGCGGGGCGAGATCGCCAGAGGCGCCGACCGAGCCTTTCCCGGGGATCACGGGGTGCACGCCGCGATTCAGTATGAGCGTCAGGGTGTGGGCGACGACGGGGCGTACGCCGCTGTAACCGAGCGCCAGCGTGTTGGCGCGCAGGGCCACGATGGCGCGCGTCTCCGGCTCGGAGAGCGGCGCGCCCAGCCCGCAGGCGTGGCTACGCACCAGATTGAGTTGCAGGCGGGCGAGTTCGCCGTTGGAGATGCGCACTTCGCAGAGTTTGCCGAAGCCGGTATTGATGCCGTAGACGGGGACGTGATCTTCCGCGACGCGCCGGACTACGGCGCGAGATGCCTCCATTTGGGCGATGGCGGTGGGCGAGATCTGCACACGTACGGAGGCGTCCGCGACGGCGGCGATTTCGTGCAACGAAAGAGGCTGACCGCTGAGTTGCAGCATGCTATCGGAAGAATAGCTCGTAACGGACGGTTTATGAATAGGGAATCAACGGTACAATGATCATATGGCAAGTGAATCAATCGCCGTGTTGGACGAAATCGGCAGAAACCTGCTTTCGGCATTACAGGAAGACGCGCGTTTGTCGTACGCGGAGTTGGGGCGGCGGGTGGGGCTCTCGCCGGCGGCGACGGCGGAGCGGTTGCGGAGGCTGGAGGAGTTGGGGGTCATCACCGGGTACCGGGTGGAAATCGACCGCGAGGCGCTCGGGTTGCCGGTGCTGGCGATTGTGCGCCTGAGCTGCGATGGGGTGAAATACCGGCCGTTCCTGAAGGCGGTGCAGTCGATGGAGAAAGTGATGGAGTGCCATCACGTGGCAGGCGGCGACGCGTTCATTTTGAAAGTGGCGGCGGGCAGCGTGGAGGAACTAGGACGGGTGGTGGAGAAGTTACTGGATTTCGGCGTGCCGACGACGAGCATTGTGTTCTCGTCGCCCGTGGCGCGCCGGGCGCTACGCGTGGGGTAGTAGGCGAATTTGTGAAACGGCGTACCCAAAGAGCCATGCGGTCAGGGTCGGTTTGAAGCCGCATACGTTACAATTGAGTCTTGACAGGCGATCGTAGCATCGCGTGCCTATGTCCAAGGGAAGTTATTGCCAACCTACTTGGCGCCGTGATATGTAATAGGTTCTGGCGATTGCCTGCTCAGGCAATTGGGATGCAGTCCGAAATACCGGTTAGACAAGGGGAGTATGAACCCGAATCCGTCGAGTGCCAGACCAGGACTTAGAGCCCGAGTAATACGCGCGGCGGGGGCCGCTGTGTTCGCCATTGCGTGCTGCCATGCCGCCGGTGGAGCGTACACGCTGATCGGATGGAACGATCTTGGGATGCACTGCATGGATGGCGACTACGCGATCTATGCCATACTCCCGCCTTATAACACCATTCACGCGCAGTTGATTGGACCTACCGGGAAGCTGGTCAAGAGCGGGGCGGGAATTACCGTAACTTAC
>JAPKZC010000452.1 GCA_026394025.1 Candidatus Solibacter sp. | reverse complement strand
CGCATGGTGCTGGAATTGCGCGACAAGCTGCCCTCTACCGGCGGCGACGAGCCGGGCACGCCGCAGGTGGAGGCGCTTTCACCCGTCGATCAGGACGTACTGTCGGCACTGTTGAATCTGGGCTGCGCGCGCGCGCAGGCGGAAGCTGCGGTGCGCAAGGCCAAAGCCGGCGGAGCGGCGCTCGAGTTTGAACCGCTCTTCCGGCGCGCTCTGGAACTGGTACGGTAAGCTGGTAGCACATGCCCGACCGGGAACTGGTTTCGGGGAATCGCCAGGCCGAAGATCTGCAGTTCGAAGTGGGGCTCCGCCCCCGGCGGCTGGACGATTTCACCGGACAGAGCAAGCTGAAAGAGAACCTCGGAATTGCCATCGAGGCCGCCCGCAGGCGCGGCGAGGCGATGGACCACGTCCTGTTGTACGGACCCCCCGGGCTCGGAAAGACCACGCTCGCGTCCATCATCGCCGAGGAACTCGGCGTGCAGTTCACCACCACGTCGGGGCCGGTCTTGCAGAAAAAACTCGATCTGACGGGCATCCTGAGCAATATCCGGTTACACCAGGTTTTCTTCATCGACGAGATTCACCGGCTGCAACCGGACGTGGAGGAGATGCTCTACTCGGCGCTGGAGGATTTCCGGGTGGACATCCTGGTGGGGGTGGGGCCGGGGGCACGGACGCACTCGCTGCCCATGCCGAAGTACACGGCGATTGGAGCCACGACGCGGCAGGGGCTGGTGAGCGCGCCACTACGCGGGCGCTTCGGGCTGGTGCTGCGGCTGGACCCCTATTCGGTGGCCGAGCTGCATACCATCGTGAAGCGTTCGGCGAAACTGCTCAACGTGGAGATCGAGGACGGCGCTGGCGAGGAAGTGGCGCGGCGCTGCCGCGGGACACCGCGCATCGCCAACCGCCTGCTGCGCCGCGTGCGCGACTACGCCGAGGTGCGGGCGGACGGCCGCATTACGAAGACGGTGGCGCAGAAGGCGCTGGATCTGCTGGACGTGGACCGGTACGGGCTGGACGAAATCGACCAGAAGATCATGATGACGATTCTCGAAAAGTACCGTGGCGGGCCGGTGGGCGTGAGCACGATCGCCGCCTCCATTTCGGAGGAGGCGGAGACCATAGAAGAAGTCTACGAGCCTTACCTGATCCAGCTTGGCTTCCTGAACCGCACGCCGCGGGGCCGCGTGGCCACGGAGTTGGCGTACGAGTATTTCAAGGTGAAGCACAAACCGCGGAATGGCGAGCAGCCGGCGTTGTTTTGAAACGGATCTACCTCAGTCTCGGCTCAAATATCGGGGACCGCGAGAGCAATTTGCGGAAGGCCGTGGAGCGACTGGCATCGCAGGACGTGCGTGTGCTGCACGTTTCGCGGATTTACGAGACCGAGCCGGTGGACTACCAGGACCAGGCGTGGTTCCTGAACCAGGTGGTGGAAGCGGAAACCACGCTGTTCCCGATGCAGTTGTTGACCCGCATCGGACGGGTGGAGCGGGAACTGGGACGTACGCGCACAGTACGCAAGGGACCAAGGACGATCGATATCGACATCCTGTTTTATGGCGCGGCGGTGGTGGAGACGGTACGCCTGGAGATTCCGCATCCGCGGATCGCGGAGAGGCGCTTCGTGCTGGCGCCGCTGGCGGAGTTGGCGCCGGACCTGCGGCATCCGGTGACGCATCGGACCGTGCGGCAGATGCTGGAAAGCGCGCCGCCGGCGGTGGTGCGCGCGATCCGCGACCACGGCACTAGATGAACATTTCCTCGTCCTGAGTGGCGGAGTCCACGCTGCTCTTGCGCGAACCGCGCACCATGGTGGAGACCGCGGCGGAGATGCCGGCGGCAATACCGTTGACTTCGCGGACGGGGCGCAGGACGGCGGATTTCACGGCGCCGGAAACGTTTTCGATCTGATCGACAGTGGACTCCACGGCGTGATCGATCTGTTCCAGACGCACACGGGCGCGGTCTCCGGCGTCGTGCAGCAAGTCGCCCATGCGTTCGACCTGCTCGCGCCCGGACCGGACGATGGCAGCGGTTTCGATTGATACTTCGGCGATCCGGGGGCGGGCATCCTGCATGATCTGGTTGACACTCTGGATGAGCACGCCGGCGCGTTCGACGACGACGACGGTCTTGTCGACAACCGGGAGGAAACGGTCGATGGCGGGACCAAACTTTTCGGCCGTGGCACTAATGGAATCGAGGGTCGGTCCGATTCTCTCGATCGCCGGACCGACCCTATCGAGCACTGGTTCCACCTTGGCCAGCACGGGTTCGGCGCGTGCCATGAACCCGGCGGTCCTGCCCTGCATCTTCCGGGTGAGGCGAAACAACGCGAGTACGACACCGGCCTGCACCACGAAGGCCAGACAGGCGATCAGCACCGCTGACGTCACCACAATCCGAAAGGTCTCTTCAGACATACACGTAGTGTCCCGGGACTGAGAGTATATTAGCTTACCGCGTCGCGATAGGCCTGCTTGCCGGCTTCCACGGCGTCGCTCAGGGTTTCCTTCTGGCGGCCAACGGCCTCCTTACCCTTATCGACCCACCCGGCCGCTGTATCCTTGAGTTCGGTGCCGCGCTGCTTGATGAAATCGGTGCCTTCGCCGGCCTTGGTCTTGATGATCTCGCGCGTTTCCTGACCCGACTTCGGCGCGAACAGCATTCCGATGCCGACTCCGACACCCAGCCCGAGCAAAAAGCTGGAAAGTCCGTTCTTGTCCATGATTTTCTCCTTCGGCCGCAGCCAATTTCCAGTATACTCCGCGTTAGGCAAGGTTGACATGGACGAACGTACGCCGCGACACCTGAACCGCGAAGGACTGTGGAATTATGCACTGCGGGCACTGGGTGGGCGCGCGCACTCCACCGGCGAAATGCGCGAGAAGCTCGGCCGGCGCGCGGAAAAAACGGAGGACGTGGAGAACGTGCTGGCGCGCTTGAAAGAGAGCAAATATCTCGACGATGGTCAGTTCGCCGAGGGGTATGCCACCGCGCGGCTGGCCAACGAGCGATTCGGCAAGACGCGCGTGCTGCAGGATCTGCGGCATCGCCGGGTGGCTCCGGCGCTGGCCGAGAAGACGGTGCAAGCGGTGTACCAGGATGTGGATGAATCGGCGCTGATCGAGGAATGGATCCGGCGGAAGTACCGGGCGACTCCGCGGGAGAGGTTGTTTCAGGAGGACAAGGATCTGGCCTCGGCCTACCGGCGACTGTTGCGGGCGGGGTTCCGAACGGGGGAGATTATCCGCGTGCTGAAAAAGTTCGCCAAGAACCCGGAGTTGTTGGATAGCTTCGAGCAGCCGGAAGAGACGGGAGACTAAGATATTCGGACCTTTTGATAATTATTGGGACCGGCAAGACGAAGATTCGGGACCAGCGGTACCTCGTTGTCTCAATTGCTTCAATGAAATAGCGTTGGCAGGTTGTTTGCTCGGTTTGCGGCGGAGGAGTTTGTCATGTTCTTCAAATTCCTGCCGAGACTCGTGCTGCTTCTCGTCTGCGCTGGCGGCACCGCTTCGGCGGATGTCCTATACACGACCTTCGGGCCGGGCGATGCGTTTAACAGCCATACCTTGCAGTACGTCGGTGACGGTGCCGCGGTCGGCCAGTCATTCCTGAACCGGCAGGTAGCGAATCGTTTCACCGTCGCGAGCGAGGCCGAGGTGACCGGCTATCGCGTGGCAATTTCGCACTTCACCGGGTCTGGTCCCGGCGATGGCCTGCTCTCACTCTGGGCCGGCGACACCGCGCCGGGGACGCTGCTCGAGGCAGGTATTCTGTTCGACACCGGCGTCGGTACCGCAGGAATCGCTACGGTATCGAGCACGTTCCACCCTCTCTTGAGCCCGGGAAATACCTACTGGCTGGTGTTGAGCGCCACGTCGCCGGAACTCTACCGCTGGTATTTCGCGCTGACGCCGTCGCCTGCCGGATCGGAAATACTGTATCGGGACAACTCAGACCCAGCCTGGAATTCGGCGGGCACGGATGCCAGCGCGTTTGAGGTCAATGGCGTGATTGGCGGCGTACCCGAACCAGGCGCCTGGCTGCTGCTGGCGAGCACTCTGGGGCTAACCGCGATGACCCGGGCCCGGTGGCGCGCACGGTAGCAACGGCTCGCTGCTCGGACGCTCCGCGCCCGATTTGGCGAAGCAGAACTCCTCTACTACCCGGCCGCCGATCAGGTGCTCCTGGATGATGCGCTCCAGCACCGCCGGGGGTCGCGGAGTGATACCAGACGCCGGGTTCCGGACGGGAGAAATCGTCCGCGCGCTGAAAAAGTTCGCCAGGAACCCGGAGTTGCTGGATAGCTTCGAGCCGCCGGAAGAGTAGTGGGAGCGGCCGGCGGTCCGCTAACATTCGTCGCATAACGACGGAAGTCCGAGCCCGGTTTCCTGGAGCGGATGAGCGGATGAGCTGGTCAGGATCTTGCCCGTGCCGACCGCAAGCGTCTTGTGGTCAGGGCCACGGCGAAGCCCAGCAGAACAACCGAAGCCGGCTCCGGCACAGGGCTGGTGAGGGTGGTGACGGAGTAATTGTCGATAAAGCCTGAGTCGTTAGTCCCCGAACCGCCGAAAGTGTCGAAGAGCCCGGACGAGTAGGCAGCAACGGGACCGCCGGCGCAGACGCTATTATCACCGCAGAAAGCCAAGCCCGACGCAAGCGTTGCCCCATTCAGACTGAAGCTGTACCTCTGGGTAGTGAAGTCAAACACAAGATCGACATGGTTCCATGCTTCTCTTGTCAACGTACCAACGACGGGGTAACCGGCGGTGATGACGTGTATGGCGTTGGTAGTGGCATCCACATCGATGCCGCCGGCGAAAGGAAAAGCACCAGAAAACGTTAGTGCGGCGAATTGCCAGCTACTTTCATGGGAATTGCTTGCCAGGAAGATATCCGCTGACAGGTCAACCAGGGAGCCAGCCGCATCAGCGCGGTGAGGCCCGGATTGACTGGTGGCCGACGCACCACCATCTACAAACACAGCCTGAAGTCCGGTCTTGACATTGGATGTCTCGACCGTCACGACCGCGGGTCCGAATACGGACCACCCGTTCTGACCAGCGAGACCACCGACGGCATAGGTGGTTGGTTCAAATCCAGTAAAGAAATCGGCGTAAGCTGGTACCGTCGACAACGATAACAGCGTCAGCGTAGTTGCAAGCGATCCAAATAGAGTTCTGTGGGACATGGCTCTTCTCCTTGGGAACCTTTGAGTGCGGTCTGGTGCGGTCATTGAGCACGTGGTTCGCCAAATGCCATGACACAACTCGGGAAGTCCTACGTTATTGAATTAACGTTAGTTAGCAAACAATACCCACTCCGTAAATGGGCATGGATTCCCCAGAACTTCCAAATTGTAGGGAAATAACCCGAGACTTCTGTCGTTATGTGTAGTTTTTCAACACCCTGGCGAAGCAGAATTCTTCTACTAACCGGCCGCCGATCAGGTGCTCCTGGATGATGCGCTCCAGGACCGCCGGGGTGGCGGAGTGATACCAGACGCCTTCGGGGTAGACGACGGCGATGGGGCCACCTTCGCAAATGCGGAGGCAGTTGGCTTTGGTGCGGAAGACGCGGTCGAGTAAGCCCAGTTCGGCGAGACGGCGCTTGGGGTAGTCCCAGGACTCAATACCTGCCTCCATCGAGCAGCACTGAGGCTTGGCCTGATCGGCGCAGAGAAAGATATGGCGCTGAATGGTCGGAACGTGCAGGCCGGCGGCTAGTTGAGTTAGTCGCTCCTTATCCGGCATGGCTAACTGAGGATAACTACCGTATTCATGAGTTCACCAATCTCGGGGACCCCGATAGTTACTACGTCGCCGGGGGCGAGGGCTGCCTCCTGGGGGACTATGATGCCGGTGCCGGTCATCACGACGGTGCCGGCGGGAACGTTATTGGCGCGCGTGAGGTATTCGACCAAGGTCTCCAGGCGGCGGTGGAGTTTGGCGGTATTGACCTCGCCGTGGTAGAGCACCTTCCCCGACCGCGTGACGGTACAGGTCATCTGGAGGCTGTAGGGATCGGCGATGTCGTCCGCTGTGACGACCACGGGGCCAAGGGCGCAGCAGCGGTCGTAGGCCTTGGATTGGGTCAGGTAGAGAGCGTTCTCGCGTTCGATGTCCCAGGCGGAGACGTCGTTGGCGAGGGTGAATCCGTAGATGGCATGGCCGGGACCCAGCACAATGGCAAGTTCGGGCTCTGGCGCGGTGAAACGCGAATCGGGACGAATACCGATGGCGTCGCGTGTGCCGACGCAGTGGCGGGCCGTGCCTTTGAAGAAAACCTCGGGGCGCGGGTCACGGTAGACGTGGGCATACATGCCTTCGCGGGTGCCGTGCTCGGCATCGCGGAAGCTGGCGCTGGTTTCGTAGGTGCAGCCACAACCCCACACTTCGGGCGGATGAATGGGGATGATGGGTTCGGCGCCGGCAACGGGCGAAGAGGCGCGGCCCACAAGCGACGGATCGAGGATCACGTCGAGCGCGGTGCGCCCCGCAATGATGCGGGTTCCGCCGATTTCAAAGAGGGCCGCGGTGACGGCTCCGTTGACGAGAGTTTGTCCGAGTCGCATTTCAGTATTTGAGGTAGACGGTTTTGTAATCGCTATAGAACTCGAGCGCGGCCGGGCCCTGTTCCTTGGGACCGAAGCTGGAATCCTTGGTGCCGCCGAAGGGGAGTTGGTATTCCACGCCCGCACTGGGCAGGTTGACGGTGAGCAGGCCGGCTTCGGCGCGATAGATGAAGTCGAAGGCGCGCGAGAGGTTGGTGGTCTGGATGGAAGAGGAGAGCCCGAACGGGATGGCGTTGGCAATCCGCATGGCATCTTCGAAATCGGAAGCTCGCATAATGGCGAGCACCGGTCCGAAGATCTCCTCGCGCGCAATGGTGTGAGCCTCCGTGACGCCGGCGAACACGGTGGGCTCGACGAAGTAGCCGTTGGCCAGCGCGCCTTCGGTGAGGCGGCGGCCTCCGCAGGCCGGCTCGCCGCATTCCCGGCGGCCGATCTCGATGTAGCGGAGGACGGTCTCCATTTGGGACTGATCGACGCAGGGGCCGATATCCGTGCCGGGTTGCATGCCGTCGCCGACCTTGAGTTTGCGGGTGCGCTCGGTCACGGCGGCGACGAACTTATCGTAGATGGCGTCCTCCACGATGGCGCGGCTGGTGGCGGTGCACTTCTGGCCGGTGGAGAAGAAGGCGGCGTTGACCACGTTCTCCACAGCCCCGTTGAAATCCGCGTCGGCAAGCACGATGGTGGGGTTCTTGCCGCCCATTTCGAGTTGGATGCGGAGGCGGCGCTTGCTGGCCGCGGCGTGCAACCAGTCGCCGATTTCGCAGGAGCCGGTAAAGGAGATCGCCTTCAATCCGGCGGCATTGACGAGCGCTCCGCCCAATTCGCCACCGGAACCGGCGACGAAGTTGACCACGCCCTTCGGGATACCGGCCTGGTGGAGAGCTTCCACGATGCGCCACGCGCTGAGCGGGGCGGCGGACGCGGGCTTAAGGACCACGGTGTTGCCGCAGATCAGCGCCGGGGCCAGCTTCCAGGCGGGGATGGCCGAAGGGAAGTTCCAGGGGGTGATGAGGCCCACCACGCCGACGGGCTTGCGCAGGGCGAACATGTGGACGCGATCGCGCTCGCTGGGCACCAGCATTCCGGGCAGGCGCGAGCCTTCGCCGGCGAAGTAGCGGAAGATGTTGATGGCGCGGCGGACCTCGCCCTTGGCCTCGGGCAGCGTCTTGCCTTCCTCGCGGGTCATGTCGGCGGCGATGGACTCGAAGTTCTTGTCGAGGATATCGGCGGCCTTGTAGAGGATGTTGCCGCGCGCGGGTCCGCTGGTGGCGCTCCAGCCAGGGAAAGCGGCGGTGGCGGCCGCGGCTGCAGCGTCGATATCGGCGGCCGTGCCCTTGACGAAGGTACCGGCGACTTCCCCGGTGTTGGCGGGGTTGCGGTTCTCAAAAGTGGCGCCGCTGGTGATCCACTCTCCGTTGATATAGTTTCCGAACATTAGAATTGCACCTTTGGATTGTCCCGAGCGCCGGGCTCAGTCTTGAAATAGGCATCGTTGCGGGTGAAGCCGCTCATGCCGGCGACGATGTTGTTGGGAAAAAGTTCGATGGACGTATTGTATCGCTGAAGGGTCTCGTTGTACTTGCGGCGCTCCACGGCGATACGGTTTTCGGTGCCGGCCAGTTCGTCCTGAAGACGCAGGAAGTTCTCGTTGGAGCGAAGCTGCGGATAGTTCTCGCTGATCACCAGGAGGCGGGAGAGCGCGCCCGACAACTGATCGTTGGCGGCGATCTTATCCGCCGGAGTGCGTGCCCCGCCGAGGGCGGCACGGGCGTCGCCGATGTTCTTGAAGACTTCGGTTTCGTGCGCGGCGAAGCCTTTGACGGTCTCCACCAGGTTGGGGATGAGGTCGGCACGGCGCTGCAGGGCGATGTCCACGGTGCTCCAGGCCGCGGTGACGGCTTCGCGCTGCGTGACCAGATCGTTGCGCACATCGACGAACTTGCTGCAAGCTCCCATTCCCAGCAGGAGCAGAACAGCAACGATAATCAGTGCAATTTTCAAGAAAGTTCTCCTTGTTTTTCGATTTTGTCGACCGCGTCGATGACTTGCGCGATCTCTTTCAGGTATGAAGCCAGGAGGAGCACCGGGTCGAGCTCGCGCGGCTTGAGGCGGCCTTCGCGAACATCGAGGAGTTTTTCAAAAGGCGCGGCATCGAAGCCAAAAACTTCGCGGGCGCGCTGGATGACGTCGCGCTTCAACGCGGGGGCGTCCACGCCGCTGAGGATGAGCGCATGGCGGAAGAGCACGCAGAAAGTCGAGACGGAATCGAGCAGCATGCGGCGCAGCAGATCGGGATTGGAGAGCATGCCGCCGGCCTTCTGGCGGACGCGGAGGAATTTGGCGCGAAGATCGTGCTCCACCTGGGCGCGGTAGAAGGAGTCGTCGATAGCCAGCGAAGTGATGACATCTCTGCCATGGAGGAGGCGGTGCTGGCGCTGGATATCGTGGAACTCGATGGCGAAACAGTCGGTGGAGGTGACCAGTTCGTGCTCGGTGAGGAGCAAAGGGGAAGGGCTGCCCTGCTCGCGCCACCAGCGGAAGATGTCTTCGCCGGCAGCGAGCTCGCGGGGGGAGATTTCGCTGAGCACGCAGAGTATATTGATGTCGGAGAAATCGGCGTGGTGGTCGCCTGCGGCGGCCGAACCATAGAGGACCACGGAGACGAGGCGCGCGCCGTAGGCCTTCTGGAGTTTCCCGATGAGTTGCGTGAGTAGCTTTTCCATAGGGTGGTTACCAATCGCTGGAAGCGCCGCCGCCGCCGGAATCGCCGCCGCCAAAACCGCCGAATCCGCCATCGCCGGAATCCGGGCCGCCGAATCCGCCGGAGCCGCGGCCGCCCCAGGAACCGCGAGACAATATGTTACCGAGGATCATGGCGGTCAGGAAGCCGCCGCCCCCGCCGCCCCCGTAGCCGCGTGGTCCGCCGGCGCGGAAAAGAAAGATAAGCAGGCCGATGCCACCGATCACCATGGGCCACGGAATGGAATCGCTCGGAGTGCCGCGGATGCGGCGCGGAAGCTGGGTGGTGAGGCTGACGTTCTTCGCCTTGGCGACGCCACCGCCGATGGTGTCCGCGGCCGCCATGAGGGCTTCGCCGTAGCGCTGCTGGCGTAAGGCGGGGCGCATTTCGCGGAGCACGGAGCCGGCCAAGCTATCGGGGAGGATGGGTTCGAGGCCGTAGCCGATCTCGAGGCGATGGCGCCGGTCGCCGATGACCAGCAGGAGCAGGACGCCTTCGTTCTTGCCTTTTTGGCCGACGCCCCAGGCGCGATAGATGGTGTTGGCAACGTCGTCGATGGGTTCGCCTTCCAAGGTGGCACTAGTGACGAGGGCCATCTGGGCGCCGGTGGAACCCTCCACGGTGGCGCAGTAGGCTTCGAGTTGGGACTTGCTGGCGGGGTCGATGACGCGGGCGAAATCGCTCACGTAGCCCTGCGGCTTGAGGGCTTTCCAATCGACGGCCGAGCCGGCCGAGGCGAACAGGCCAAGCAGGACGCTCACCCGCAACCAGTTCTTCATCTTGAACTTCCAGTCTACTATGCGCCGCGTGGTGGATTCGCGCGTCCAGGTCTGGTAAAATGAGGTTTCGGTTTTATTGGGACGTCGTCTAACGGTAAGACTGCAGCCTCTGGAGCTGCGTATCGGGGTTCGAATCCCTGCGTCCCAGCCAAAGCCTCGGCGGCTCTACGCCAGTTTCCTTGAGTCCGCTCAGTTGATCCGACCGAGTGACGGTATTATGTGGAGGCAACTGATCTGGGATGGGGTCTCCCCCGTTTTTGGCGTAGAGCCGTGACGGACCTTCTGTCACCTCCAACGAAAGTTGATACGCCGCACCAATGCGCCACACTCGGTTGCGTATTGCCGATTCATGGTGTAAGCCCGCACCTTATGCCAAACTCATCGATTCGGGATTTGCTAATTCGGCAACGTTTACAAACGCCGTCCTCGCCTAACAAATGCGCCTCCCTGTCGGTCCACGGGAGCGGAAGCATCTGCGGGAACTTTCGGTTGTACTTCATGTAAGCTAGCGCGCCCACAGTGATGCCAAACAAAAACGCCGCCCAATACGGGCCGCGCATAGTGCCCGTTTGCGGGAAACCTCCAGCGTGATAGTAAACAACGGGAATCGAGTGCTGGACCCACACGTAAGCCCCGACCCAGATTGCGGTGCCCGAAAGGACCAATATTGCCCTAACGCACAGTTTCCCCATACCAGACTTGGACTCGGATGCGCGGCCAGAGAGAATGGCACCGGGAATATATGCACCGACGGCAATACCCAATGGGCAGACGAAAAGAAGATCCTCGATGTCCCAAGGCAGCTCAGAGAGGCCTTCAATGACTATCCGCAAGATCGTAAACCGAATGATTACAAGAATAGGG
>JAPKZC010000590.1 GCA_026394025.1 Candidatus Solibacter sp. | reverse complement strand
GATTCGGCGGCTCAACCGGGATGAGAACCAGCCGGCCTGCGTGTATTTCCACCCCTGGGAGATCGATCCCGATCAACCACGCCTGGCCTCCGGGTTGGTTGCGCGTATGCGGACCTACACCGGGGTTAAGGGCATGCTTCCGAAGCTGGCCCGGGTGCTCACGGAATTTCAGTTCGCAACCCTTAGCGACGTCTATGGCGAAGTAGCCCGTTCCGCCGGGCCATTACACTACAAAGGATAGGACCCGGCCCGTCAGGTTATTCGGCGGACACCTGAAAGGTGCCGACGAAACCGCTGCGGCGGAAGGGCACGCTCCAGGTTTCATCCAGGCCGTCGCCCTTATAGGAGTTCTCCAGCGCGTAGGCGGGCATGGCGTGCTCCAGTTTGGTCAGCGGCGGATAGAAGATCTCCTCGTTGCCGCAGATGTGGTCGGCTTCGGTCATGCCGCGGGTGGAGACTTCAGCCAGCGATCCGGCCGTGAGGCGGGCCGCACCGCCGTGAATGTTGCCGTTCTCCACCGTGAGTTCGATGGGCGCCGACTTCACCTGGACGACGTTGTTGAGCAAGTCGGGCGCCTGGCTTTTGGCGAAGGCGACGAGCGCGGCGCGCTGTTCGGCGGTGGCGCGGCTATCCACGATGAGCACGGCGATAGCGGGGTTGATGGGGCGATGGACATCGCCGAGCGTGTGCTTGGAGCGGACCACGCCGACCACGCCGAGACCGGCGAGATTGACGCCCTTCCAGGCTCCATTGTTGATCTTCCAGCCGAAGACGGCTTCCTTGCCGTTGATGTCGACTTCACCGTTGGCGAAGCACGGGCCGGTGTAGACATCGGCGGTGCGGGCTTCCAAGTAGTTGCCGGACAGGCTGCGGGCGGGAAGGCCGGCAGCAAAAGAAACAACAGCGGCCGCGCAAAATACGGCGGCGGTGGCAGTACAGAACAGTTTCATCCCAGATTACCCTCTGGGACCATTATAGCGTGGACAGGCCAGGAAGCCTGTCCTACAGTTGCTCGTAGCAGTTGCGGCCGGGACTGCACTCGAACTCATCGACGATCTTGCCGTCGGGACCGAGGCAGTTCCAGGTGTGCTGGCACCAGAAGGAGCGGTCGTTAGAGTGCTGAATGGTGGGATCCCACTCGGCCTCGATGAACAGACCTTTCCAGCGCAGCTTTTCGCAGCGGTTCATGCTGACTTTGGTGAGACCTGGGCGTTCCATAATTATGCCTTCTGTTTGGCGGCCTCCAGGAGAGCGCGTTTGACAGCCACGCGGGCCAGGGTGACCTTGTAGGCGTTCTGGCTGAGCGGTTGGGCGCTGGAGACGGCGGCTTTGCCGGCGGCTTCGGCGGTTTCGGCGGTGATGGCCTTGCCGGTGATGGCTTTGGCGGCTTCGGCCGAATCCCAGGGCTTGGACGCGACGTGTCCCAAAACGACCTTGGCTGACGCGACTACGTTGCCCTTCATGTGGAGCACTACGCTAGCGGTGGCGAGAGGCCAATCGAGCGCCTCCTTCTGCCGGATTTCGTAGGTGGCGCTGCGCACGGCGCCGGCCGGGATGACGATTTCGGTGAGGATTTCATCGGGGCGAAGGGCGATCTCACGCGAGGTTTCGTTTTGCGGCGCGACGAAGAAACTCGCCGCCGGGACTTCCCGGGGACCTTTGGCGGAAACCAGCTTAATTTTGGCGCCGAGCGCGACCAATGCGGGGCCGAGACTGGAGACGCTGACGAAGTAGGCCGGACCGCCGCCGAAAATGGCGTGGTATTGATTGGCGCCATCGGGGACCATGCTCTTGCCATCTTTCATGGCGAGCAGGCCGAAGCCCTGGCGGTAGTACCAGCAGCGGGGGCGCTGGCAGAGATCGCCGCCCACGGTTCCCATGTGGCGGATCTGCGGGCTGGTGATGGCCGCCGCAGCATCGGACAGCGACTTGGCGGCGGCTTTGACATCGGCGTTGTTGGCGAGTTCATCCATGGTGACTAGGGCGCCGATGCGGATGCCGGCGTCGGTCTTCTGGATGCCTTCGAGTTCCTTAAT
>JAPKZC010000631.1 GCA_026394025.1 Candidatus Solibacter sp. | reverse complement strand
GGGTCACCCCGCGGGTGAGTCACGTCCGCGTGCTTGCAGTTTCTCCCATCCCGATACCTCCAGAGTGTTGGGGCCTTCAGCCCTCGCTCACGATGCCAGCCGCTCCTGTTATCCTCAAAAAAGCACACTATTTCATTTCCACCCACGCCGTCCATGAAAAAACTCCTGGCACTGAATCGCAGCGAAATCGCTATCCGCATCCTCCGCGCCGCTAATGAACTCGGCCTCCGCACCGTCGCCGTATATTCCAAGGAAGACCGCCTCGCCTTGCACCGCTTCAAGGCCGACGAAGCCTACCTCATCGGCGAGGGCAAAGGGCCCGTGGAAGCCTACCTCGATGTCGAAGGCATCGTCGCCCTGGCCAAAGAGAAGGGCGTGGACGCCATCCACCCCGGTTACGGATTCCTTTCCGAGAACCCCGCCCTGCCGCGCGCGTGCGGACGCGCCGGCATCACCTTTGTGGGACCCTCGGCCGATCTGCTCGACCTGCTGGGCGACAAGACCGCCGCCCGCCGCCTCGCCCAGCAAGCTGGAATTCCGCGCGTCCCCGGCACCGAGGAAGCCGTCACCAACTCCAAACAGGCCGCCAAGATCGCCGACGGCATCGGCTATCCCCTCATCATCAAAGCCGCGTTCGGCGGCGGCGGACGCGGCATGCGTGTGGTGGATAAACCCGAGGAGTTCGCCGGCAAACTCGAAGAGGCGCGCCGCGAATCCGCCGCCGCCTTCGGCAACGACGCGGTATTCCTCGAACGCTTCTTGCGCCGCGCCAAGCACATCGAAGTTCAGATTCTGGGCGATCGCCACGGCAATATTCTCCACCTCTACGAGCGCGATTGCTCCGTCCAGCGCCGCCATCAGAAGGTGGTCGAGGTTGCCCCCGCCGTATCGCTCCCTGCCAAAATTCGCGCCGAGCTGGCCGATGCCGCCGTCACGCTCGCCCGCGCCGCCGGTTACACCAACGCCGGTACGGTGGAATTCCTGGTGGATGCCGACAGCGGCGAGTGGTTCTTCATCGAGGTCAACCCGCGCATCCAGGTTGAGCACACCGTGACCGAAATGGTGACCGGCATCGACCTTGTGCGCTGCCAGATTCAGGTCGCCCAGGGCCTCGCCCTGCATGGCCCCGAAATGAACCTGCCGCCCCAGGACCGTGTGCCACTCTACGGCTACGCCTTACAGTGCCGCATCACCACCGAAGACCCGACCAATGGCTTCGTCCCCGACTACGGCAAGATTCACACTTACCGCTCTCCCGCCGGATTCGGCATTCGGCTGGACGGCGGCTCCGCCTACTCCGGCGCCGTCATCACCCCGTTTTACGATTCCCTGCTGGTCAAGACCACCGCCTGGGGACGCGAGTTCCAACACGCGTGCCAGCGCATGGACCGCTGCCTCCGCGAGTTCCGCGTACGCGGCGTCAAGACCAACATCCCGTTCCTCGAAAACGTGGTCAACCACGCCGATTTCCAGGCCGGCAACGTCAGCACCCGCTGGCTTGAGGAAACGCCAGCGCTTTTCAGATTCGTGCCGCGCCAGGACCGCGCCACCAAGCTGCTGAGTTACCTGGCCGACGTGACCGTCAACGGCAATCCGCAGGTCGCCGGAAAACCCGCCCCGACCCGCATCCGCACCGCTCCCGTGCCGCCGCACGACGCTTCAGAAGCTCCCCGCGGCACGCGCCAACTGCTGCGCGACCTCGGCCCCGAAGGCTTCGCCGCCTGGACCGCGGGCCAAAAGCAACTCCTCCTCACCGACACCACCTTCCGCGACGCCCATCAATCCCTGCTCGCCACCCGTGTCCGCACCTACGACATGCTGGCCATCGCCAACTTCGTATCGCACAAGTTGCACAATCTCTACAGCCTGGAAATGTGGGGCGGCGCCACCTTCGACGTCATCATGCGCTTCCTCCACGAAGACCCTTTCGTGCGCCTGCGCCGCCTGCGCGAAGCCATTCCCAACATCTGTTTCCAGATGCTGCTGCGCGCGTCCAACGCCGTGGGCTATACCGCTTATCCCGATAACGCCGTGGCCGCGTTCATTTACGAGGCTTCCGCCCAGGGCATCGATATCTTCCGCATCTTCGATTCCCTGAACTGGCTGCCCAACATGAAGGCCTCCATGCAGGCCGTCCGCAAGACCCACTCCGTCTGCGAGGCCGCCATCTGTTACACCGGCGACATCCTCGACCCCAAGCGCGACAAGTACTCCCTGGCCTACTACGTCAACATGGCCAAGGAACTGGAACACATGGGCGCGCACGTGCTTGCCATTAAGGATATGGCGGGACTCTGCCGCCCGTATGCCGCCGAAAAGCTGGTCAAGGCCCTGCGCCAGGAAGTCGGCATTCCGATTCACTTCCACACCCACGACACCAGCGGACTCAACGCCGCCTCCATTCTCAAAGCCGCCGAGAGCGGCGTACACGTCGCCGACGCCGCCATCTCCTCCATGAGCGGCACCACCAGCCAGCCGAATCTGAATTCCATCGTGGCCGCCCTGGCGCATACTAGGCGAGCTACCGGCATCGATCTCGACGCCCTCAACCAGTGCGCCGATTACTGGGAGGTGGTCCGCGAGTTCTACGCGCCCTTCGACACCGGCCCCAAATCCGGCTCCGCCGAAGTCTACCTCCACGAGATGCCCGGCGGGCAGTACACCAATCTCAAGGAGCAGGCTGAATCCATGGGCCTCGGCGCGCGCTGGCACGAAATTGCCCGCACCTACGCCGAGGTCAATATGGCCTTCGGCGATATCGTCAAGGTCACGCCCTCGAGCAAGGTGGTCGGCGATATGGCCATCTTCCTGGTCAATCACAACATGACCATGCGCCAGTTCGAACAGTGTACGCCGGACCATAACCTCACCTTGCCGTCCAGCGTGATCGACATGTTCATGGGCTCGCTCGGCGAACCCGCCGGCGGCTGGCCCAAGCGCCTGCAGAAGATCATCCTCAAAGGCGCCAAGCCGCAGCGCGGTCGCCCCGGCGCCCATCTGCCACCCGTCAACATCGAAGAAACCGCCGCCGCCGTGGAGAAGAAGATCGGGCGCAAACCGCTCCACGACGAGGTCCTCAGCTACCTGATGTACCCCGACGTGTTTCTCAAGTTCGCCCGCGCCCGTCAGAACTGGGGCGACGTGGACGTGCTGCCTACGCCTCAGTTTCACTACGGCATGGAGCGCGGTTCCGATATGGCCGTAGAACTCGAACCCGGCAAGGCCCTCGTTATCAAATTCCTCACCATCGGCGAACCGCACCCCGACGGCACCCGCACCGTCTTCTTCGAACTCAACGGCCAACCCCGCGAGGTCTCGATCCGCGACCGTGCGTTGCAGGTCACCGAGCGGGCCAAACCCAAGGCCGACCCCAATCAGCCCGGACAGATCGGCGCCCCCATCCCGGGCGTGGTATCCACCGTCGCCGTGGAACTAAATCAGAAACTGAAGAAGGGCGACCGCCTCCTGGTGATGGAAGCGATGAAGATGCAGAGCACCGTCTACGCCCCGGTGGCAGGCACCGTCATCCAACTCCTGGTGACGCCTGGACAGCAGGTGGAGGCCAAGGACCTGTTGTTGGTGGTGGGGTAAGCTTCAGCCCGCCAATCCGAGCGCATCTCGGACGGGGGGGAAGCTCGGACCGCGTCGTACGATTCCGACCGCAGTCGCAAGGGCACGCGACCTTCGAGTGCGCCGTCGCTCGCCCGGGAGCCGTCGTTCACCTTCCAGCGTCTGGTTCGCGGCTGCCAGGTTCCTGACGATTGTCGATTACCCAACGCCGCATTTTCGTCTCACAATCGCGATGCTCGCTCTCCTATTCCGGGCCGGAGGTGCGCGCCGCGCTGTGCCGCCGTGATGAAGCGGTCGCTCGAAGCGCAGGTGACATTCGATGATAAGGGATGGTTTGGACGTGGAGTCGAAGGCCTACAGCACCACCACCGGATGATATAGATTCGGTAGCACGGCTTCGCCGATCGCCACCAGGCTGCCGGTCCGCGTCACCGCCTTGACATATTTCGAGGGAGGCCCCGCGCGGAACGGCGACGCCGGGAAATTGCGCCCATGGCGCACTTGCGCCGCCGTCAGTTCGTCGACGAACACGCTCGGGAAACAGGGCAGCAGTCTCTCCGCCGGCACGAACGCGTCCACCAGACGCTCGTCGGCGACCAGAGCCTCCAGTTGTTCCAGGGTTCGCGCCTGGTCGATTTCGAACTCGCCGGAGGCCAGCCTGCGCAGTTCGGTGAGGTGCCCGCCGCAACCCAACGCCTGCCCCACATCGTGCGCGATCGACCGCATGTAGGCACCCCCCGAACAGTGCACGCGCAAGCGCGCGTCGCTGCCGTTCAGTTCCAACAGGGTCAGCTCGTAGACATGGATCCGCACCGGCGCCAGTTCCACCGCGATGTTCTTGCGCGCCAGTTCGTAAGAGCGGCGGCCCTCCACTTTCTTGGCCGATACCGCCGGCGGGCGCTGCGCGATCTCGCCACGAAATGGCTCTAGCGCCGCTTCCAGTTCCCCAGCGGTCAGGTGGACCTCCACTTTCTCGCTGGTCGCTTCGCCCGCGCGGTCGTAACTGGCGGTGGACCAGCCGAAGCGCACCACGCCCTCGTAGATTTTGTCGCTGCGCGTGTAGAACTGCGCCAGGCGCGTGGCGCGTTCAATCACCAGCGGCAGCACGCCGGTGGCGATCGGGTCCAGGGTTCCCAGATGGCCCACCTTTTTCGTCTGCACGATGCGGCGGACCTTGTTCACCACGTCGTGCGAGGTCCAGCCCTCGGGCTTGTCGATTACGATGACTCCGTCCAAGTTTGTCCTTTTGCGGCGATCACTCGGCGCGTTTGCGCGCCGTGCAGAGGTAGCCGAGTGTGAAATTACGGTCCCGGTCGAGAACGTCCAGCAGCGGCAGAATCAGCGCCGGGGGGACCAGCAGCATCGCGGCCGGAAGAAACAACAGCCAGCGAACGCCTCCTGTGAAGAATTGTAGCCCGTTGAGCAGGCGCCGGGCCAGCAGGCGGAAGTAGCCCCCGGCGGCTCGCATCTCGCACACCTCGAAGCCGCCCTGCTCCAGCAGGTACGCGAGGCCGTAGCGCGTGTAGCGGAAGTAATCGTGCGGCGCCTGGTGGACTTCCCATTCGTGCGGCGCCGCGATCAATAAAGTGCCGCCTGGCGCCAACGTGCGCGCCATCTCCGCCACGGCGCGTCCCGGTTCCTTCAGATGCTCGATGGTGACAATGTGCACGGCGGCGTCGAAGGTTTCCGCACGGAAGGGCAGCGCCGTGAGATCGGCCAGCGCATCGACCTGGCTGTAATCCCACGCCGCGTCGCCCACCGCCAGATCGATTCCGCAATAACGCTGGCGCGCGAAGTGATGCCGGTACTGCCCCTCGCCGGAACCCGCATCCAGCATGCGGGTTCCAGCGGGCAGGGCGCGCGCGAAGGCCGCCACCGCGTCTTCGATTTCGCTCTCGAAATACAGGATGTGGCGGCGCAAAGGGCGGGGGAGGCGGTAGGCGATTGCGGTGTAGGTCATCGTGGCCGTACCTCCGTTGCCATCCGGGAAATCCATTCAACGCAGAGGCGCAGAGACGCAGAGATAAGCGCAGAGAAGACAAGAACAAATCCGAGGGGAGGATCTGGATCCACGCTTCCGCACCCGCCCTTTCGCTTTCCCCGTGGCATGCCGGCGTTCTTCTCTGCGCTTATCTCTGCGTCTCTGCGTCTCTGCGTTGAACCAAACGGCCTGTATGATTCCGAATACCTCATCTTGGCCGCGCCTCCATCATTACGGTGGAGCCCGCGCCGCACGCCGCCTCAGCTACCGCGAACGGCAGCGATGCCACCACCAGCGCGAGGTAGGCGAGATCCTTCAGCAGGCGCGCGCCGCCCGATTCAGGGACGCGCCGTACACGCCGCGCCATCGGGTCCAGCCAGGGAGCCAGGCTGCTCGCCAGCCCCGCCGGGTTGTCGCGCAGCGAAAAATACTTGCGGCGCAGTACTTCGAAGCCGGCGCTCCCGATCATCTTTTCCAGGTCGCTGCCGCGGAAATCGGTCAGGTGGCGCGGGATGTCGGCGCCATTCCATGCGCCGCCCAGCAGGCGCGCCTGCCACGAGGCGGCATTGGGCACTTGCACCACCAGGCGTCCGTCCGGCGCCAGCAATTCGCGCGCCGCCCGCAGATACGCGCGCGGGTCATAGAGGTGCTCCATCACGTGGAACATGGTAAGGCCCGCGAAAGTTCCGGCGCGCAGCGGGGCGCGCTGCAGATCGCCGGCCAGCGCTGGAACCCGTTGGCGCCGCCAGGCGATGCCGGCCGCCTCGCGCGAAAAATCCAGACCCACCACGCGCAGGCCACGCTGGCGCATCATGCCGAGAAACAATCCGCCGCCGCAGCCCACATCAAGCAGCGGGCCGCGCGCCGTGGAATCGGCCAATGCCTGCGC
>JAPKZC010000957.1 GCA_026394025.1 Candidatus Solibacter sp. | reverse complement strand
GCATCCCGACGGTAGGCCAGGACCTTTCCATGAATCTGGGTCAGGCGGTCGCGCTCTGCCTGTACGAGATGGCGCGCGATCCCAAGGCGGCCGCGGCGCGCCCGGTGAAGATCGCGTCCGCGACCGCCGCCGAGGCCGAGCAGATCACATTGCGGCTGCTGGATGCCTTGGCCAAGTGCGGATACGTGAACCCCGTCACGGCTGGTTCTACCGACGAAAAGGTCAGGCGGCTGGTACGGCGCCTGGAAATCCCGGCACGGGATGTCCCAGTGATTCTGGGGATGCTGCGGCAGATTCTGTGGAAACTGGGCGAGTAGACGCGATGCCCATGTTTGCCATTTCTTGTACCGATAGCGCCGTGAGACAAGAAGCCGAATGATCGAGACGGCTCGCTGTCCGGCGAAGGCACCAGCGGCGCTTATCGCCTACCCACTCAAAACGGCTTGCTCCAGTTGCCGTTTGCCAGGTCGAGAAAGCCCTTGGCTCCGTTCACGGAGCACATGATCTTGTGGCCCTGGACCAGAGCCACCTCCAGTTCGAGGGCGTACGGCGCGCCGCCCGTTCCGCCATTCCACGCGCAGAGGTGAATGGGGACCGGACCTATCAGGCCCTGGTCCGTAAGGGATTTTGCCATCACGATGGGCGACCTGTCGCCGAGCGCCGTCGCGCCGCCATGGTCGTGAAGTTACAGGTCTCCAGACAACTTGATTTCCGCGAGCTTCTGTTCGTCTGCGTGGCCTTTGAGATAGGTCACTGTGACGATTTCGTAACCGGTCTGTGTAGGCAGTTGATTGGCGCCGTCCGCCGTTTCCGGGAGGGTGTCGTGAAAGCGTATGATCAATCCGTCCACTGTTCTGGACGCGGCTCCCATCCACGACAGCCGCAATCTGGAACGGCCGCTCGGCGAAGGGTTCTTCGGCTGATCATTCAACGATCACCGCCCCGGCCGGGACGATCCGCTTTGGCCGCCCCCAGACCCTCGAAGAGCCCCTCTTCCCTGATCCGATTGATGAAATAGTCGGGATACTCCGGGTTCAGCGTCTTGCCTTCCTTCAAGGTCCAGATGCGCTTGACCTCCGCCTCGCCGTGCAGATCCAGCCCCACGATGGTCAGCTTGCCCATCGTGTACTGTGCGCCGGGCTCAATGTGGACCGCCACGCCCACGGCCTTCTTTTCGTCATCGATGCTGCGCTCCGAGGTCACCTTCGCGTCCAGATATCCGGCACGCCGGACGGCCTTGCGAATCTTCTCCAGGCCCTCGTTCACGCGCTCGAAATTGGCCACGTCGCCGGTTTTGAAATCGCCGGCCTTAATCAGTACGGCGGCGTCCACCGGGCTCGGCCCCGCGATTGCGACCTTGCCCAGTTGGTAACTCTGCCCCTCGTCAATCTGGACGAAGACGGGCACGCCCTCGACATCGCTTACCGGCTCCGCGCGCACCTCCGTGAACGACATGCGCACGCGGCCGCGCTGTTCGTAGACCGGACGCACCGCGTGGTTCAACAGATCGCGGAAGCTACTCTCGGTGTAAGGCGAGCCGATGGCGGTGAGATGGACGGCGTCGCGCAGTACGCCCTGCGGCACGACCTGGTTGCCCTGAAAGGTCACCTGGGCAACCGCCGGCAAATTGCGCGCCGGACGAAAGACGATGGCGAACTGGTCGCCGGCAAGCTGGGTCACCTTGCCGGCGATCTTCTCGGTGAGGCCCTTCGACGCCAGGAATTCCTGGATCCAATCGGTGTAGCGATCAATCACCGGCTTGGTGGCGGGGAGTTTCGCCGACGTGTAGAGGGTATCCTTGGCACGCAGCAAGCTCTCGATTTCCTTCTCGGGAACGCCCAATTCTTCAAAGCGCATGGGATAGGCAGGTTCGACCTCAGTCACCTGAAATGAGGCGACGAAACCTTGCTTACTCGGCCCCGGTTCGAACTTGTAGCCGACGGTCTCGAACACTCCGGTGGCCGTCAGGCGGTCGCGTGCGGCCTCGAACTCCGGCTTCCCCGCCATTTGCCCGACCTTGAGCCCGGCGACTGCTAGCACCTGCTCGCGGGTGTAGTTGCGGTTGCCCTCGACGGTGAGCGCCTCCACCGGCCACTTGGAGGGCGCGGTTTCGGATAGGGCTGGTTTTTTTGGCGCGGCCTTAGGCGCGGCTTTCTTGGCCGGTGCGCGTTTGGGCGGCACTTGCGCGAACCCTATCCCGGAGAGCAGGAGGAAAATCAGCCACAACTTCATAGTCCTTATGGTAGACGCGCGGGAATGCGGCTGGATTACGGGATTGATGGGCGTTGCCGCGCTAAACAATTCGCTTCCAGCGCTTAAACGCGTTCACGTCCTCCGGTGATAGCGCGAACCATTCACCTTCTCCACGTTTATTAGCGAATCGCCTGTGCCAGTAAGCTTCGACTCCGGCAGGGTCATCAGTCTCAATACTGTGAACAGTCGTCGGTGGAACTGGAATCTTGATAGCCAACTCACTTCCTCGACGGCCCAGGGAGTTCGTACGGCCAATCTTGTAATGAGGTCCGGATTTCATGAGATATACGAACCCGGTCGGGACTTTGGCTACACGTCGTTTTTCCGCCATCGCCCGCACCGAAGGGTTCTCCTGCTCGACGAAGAGCGCCAGGACGTCTTCGAATCCCGAGGTCTTTCGACAATAGGCAGCAACTGCTGCCAACAGCTTCTGTTTGCCACCGAACCGGCTAAACGCCCCGTGGTGTGGAAATGACGGGTCGCTTCTTGCCTTGCGGCGAATCTCGCCCTCAAGCGGGACCCTTCCCAGCTCTCTTGCGAACTCGATGTACTTTTCAAGAAGGACTTCGTCGCTCGTTCTCTTTTGGAATATGTTCGGCGCGTACCCGGCCTCAACCAAGGCATCACTCCAGCGGAGCCAAATGTGTGGGTACCAGTCCGACTTCTTTACTCCGGCGATGCGCTCCAGAGACTGCATCCCTGGTGCGTGCCCGCCGTTGTCGAGCGCAACACGCTTGATCTCCGCCACGATCTCTTCTCTATTCATACCCTCCGCTCCTGAATATTTGGTCAATAGCGGGCGGGAGGCTTAGTCCTTGAACGGAACTTCTACTTCTACGTAGCTGCCGGGTTCCGCCGCATTGACGGCTGCAACGATCTTTACAGCTACGAGCTTCACCATGGGCCACTGTGAATGCTCAAGCACCACGAGCGCGATCTTGCGAGCCTTTAAGTTCTGCTGATACCGGATGTTCTTGTCCGTCGTCACCAGGACTCCGAAACCGGCTTGGTCGGCGACATCGATCAGCTCGCCGTTTGCGAGTTCCTCCCACCCCCGCGTCCGCGCTTCGTCCACTACAGGGCCGGTAAAGAAACGGGCAAGACCTCGTTGTGTGCCGTTGTCGAAGAGAATCAGCATCCCGGGCACCGTCTACCCGTAGCTCGGGGCCTTTTCGAGAGAACGCGCCACAAACGCCATGAGGCTGTCCAGCTGTTCACGGGTCACCGGAAACTGTTCGATGACTTCTTTCAATGCTCATTCCAGCTTCGAGGTTTTCAAACAGAATTTTCACCGGTGTCCGGGTTCCCCGCAGCACCCACGCGCCGCTGACCTTTCCGGGGATGCTCTCCACAACGGGGCATTGTGACCAATCGAGACTCATGATCTGTGCTCCTTCTGCAAGGATACCTTCGCGCCGGAACGGGGCACCTGCGCCACCGGCGGCAACTGACCGGCGCCACAACCGTCCTCGCAGGAGACCCTTCACACCACGTCCTGTCCGATTCCTCCGCGCCGCCGCACCTCGCGTTCCAGTCGCATCCCTCACATCTGCTACTTCGCACAGCGCACCCAACGCCCCCCGTATGCCTCCACCTCGATGGCTCGCAGATCCACCGCCGCGCCGCTCACCGCATCCACCGTGCCGCGATAGCGCGCCACCGTCTCCAGCTTCAACCGCCGCGCCGTTCCGTCATTAATGAAGAAATAGTGGTCCGCCACTGGCGCCGCTAATCGGTAGACCATGCCATCGCTGGCATACGGCGACTTCGCCATGCCCAGCGCGTAGCGCCGCAGACGCTCTTCCATCGCTTCATTCCCCGGATGAAACACCGCGAACGACGCGTCCCAACCCAGTAGCACCGCACTCCCCGCGCCCACCCGATGCTCCGTCACCGCCGCATCGCCGGAATCGAACTTCGCCACCACCCGCGCCGAGGTGGCACGCAATTCGCTGAGGAATCCAGTCAGCTTCTGCCCCTCGAAGCCATACACCACATTGCCGGAATACTGCAAATCCGCCAGTTCCGCGCCGAACAGCTTCTCGAATGGCGACCCGGCCGCCGTACGCAGCACCTTGCCGTGCTCATCG
This sequence comes from Candidatus Solibacter sp., assembly GCA_026394025.1. Lineage (GTDB taxonomy): Bacteria > Acidobacteriota > Terriglobia > Bryobacterales > Bryobacteraceae > Solibacter. The sequence continues at coordinate 462 of JAPKZC010000957.1, read as the reverse complement.
AACGCCCCGCCCGGAGCGTCAATCACCACGCGCCCGCCCTGCCGCGCGTACTCCGCCAGCAAGCCGATCAACCGCTCGCTGATCCCCAGTTGCGCTGGCGCATAAATCACCTGGTAGCGCGGCCCAAGGCCAGCCTCCAGATCGCGCACCGTCACGTATTCCCACGGCACGTTGCCGTTGATCAGCGCACGGCTCGCCCCCACCCGCGCCTGCATGCCGTAGTCGCGGAAATGGTCGCGCCCGCGCAGCGAGATGGCTGCCCAGATGGCGTCGTTGTCCCAATTCAGCAGCACACCCACCAGGGGCTCCTTGTGCGCCTTCCACAACTCCTCGCGATACCGCTCCGCCGCCTGGGCGATCTCTCCCGCCCGCACGGCGCGCGCCCCCGGCTTCAACGTGCGGTCGAGCAGCGCATACTCGCCACCCTCCCAACCCGCCGCGCGATAGTTCCACGTCCAGATG
>JAPKZC010000955.1 GCA_026394025.1 Candidatus Solibacter sp. | reverse complement strand
TGCGGCCGTCAACTTCTGCAAAGACGTCAAGGTTGAGGGCGGCCAACTTCGGGCGCAGTGCGTGATGTACGGCGGAAAAATCGAAGCTACCGTCGAGGCGTGCGGCGAACCGGCGATCCTCTGTTTGTGGCCCGGCGCACGGCCGGCCGACCAGGGTCGCGTCGATCGATCCCCGTCGATCGAGCAGATCACCGTCACGCTGGAAGATTGCGGAGTGCGGCTGAAACGATATATTGAACCCGAAGCCGGCGATGTGGATCTGACCAAGCAAGACGTGCTCGTGGCGGTGGGGCGCGGCATTCAGAGCCGGGAAAACATCGCATTGGCGGAAGATCTGGCGAAGGCGTTGGGTGGCGCGGTGGCGGGTTCCCGGCCGGTGATTGACCAGGGATGGCTGCCGCTGGCACGCCAGATCGGCAAGAGCGGCCTTACGGTGAAGCCGAAGCTCTACGTGGCGCTGGGGATCAGCGGCGCGCCGGAGCACATCGAAGGCATGAAGGAATCCGGCTTGATCGTCGCCATCAATAGCGATGCGCGGGCGCCGATATTCAACGTCGCGCACTACGGCATTGTGGCGGATGTAGTAGAGGCGCTTCCGTCGTTGACTGCCACTATCGAGGCGAAGAGGGCTGTGAGCCATCATGCCTGAGGCAGTCTACCTCTGGATCCTGACGCTGGCCGCATTCGGGTTGTTCGGCCGCCGGGTGTTCCGCTATGTAGAGACCCTGCGTGGCGCGCGCCCGGAAAAGCGCTGGGACCATCCCGGACGGCGGATGAAACTGGTCCTCGTCCAGGTTCTGGGCCAGCGGCGGCTGCTGGAGGAGCCAGTGGCCGGCGTGGCCCACCTGGTGATCTTCTGGGCCTTCGTCTTCTATGCCGCCGGGTTCTTCTGGAACCTGGTTCGCGGACTGTTGCCGTTCCTGCCCATCCCGTATGCCGACGAAGTCTCGGCCGCCCTGGCGGTGGCCGCGGTACGGCGCTACTGGTTCCCGCCGCCCAGCCTGGAGAAATCCAAGGACGCCTCCGTCATCCTGGGGCTGATCGCGGTGGTGCTCCTGTCCTCGCTGGCGGGACAGTGGTTCCGGGCATCGGATCCCGCTCTTTCGCGCGCGATGTGGTGGGTCCACATGGTCACGGTGCTTGGATTTCTCGCTTACTTGCCATATTCCAAGCACCTGCATCTGTTGGCCTCGCCGTTCGGTGTCTTCTTCGCTTCGCTCCAGCCGGGCCGCGTGCCGGATGCATCACCCGGAGCTTCGCGGCGGGAAGAGTTCACCTGGCGGCAACTATTCAGCGGGTTGGCCTGCGCGGAGTGCGGTCGCTGCGATCGGGCGTGCCCGGCCTTCCAGAGCGGCTTCGGGCTTTCGCCCAAGACGCTGATGCATCACATGAAGGAACTCGTACGCGGTGCAGCGGACGGCCAGAACGGCGGTGTGTTCGCTGGCGGTACGGTGAAACGCGAGGAGATATGGGCTTGTACCACGTGCCTCGCATGCATGCAACGGTGCCCGGTCATGAATGAGCACGTTCCCGTGCTCATTGAAATGCGCCGGCGCCTTGTGGGGGAGGGTGACATGGACAAGTCCCTTCAGGAAGCGCTCAAGAATCTGACCCGCTACGGAAACTCCTTCGGCGCTCCCCCGAGGGCGCGTCCGAAGTGGACCCAGCAACTGGATTTTCCTGTGAAGGATGTCCGCAAGGAGCCGGCCCGCTATCTGTGGTTCGTCGGCGACTACTGCTCGTTTGACGGACGCGTGGCGCCGGCGACATGCGCCACCGCGCGCGTGTTTCGCAACGCCGGGGTGGATTTCGGAATTCTCTACGAAGGAGAACACAACTCCGGCAACGATGCGCGGCTGGCGGGTGAAGAGGGCCTGTTCGAAACCCTGCGGGACAAGAACTGCGCCATGTTCGCGCGCGGGCATTTCGATGAGATCGTCACCAGCGATCCTCACAGCCTCCAGGCATTGAAGCACGAGTATCCACATGAGAACGGGTCGTTACCGGTGCTGCACCATACACAGCTTCTCCACCGGCTGATCGTCAACCGGGACCTGCCATTGCGGAGAAAACTGAACCTGAAGGTCACCTACCACGACCCTTGCTACCTGGGGCGTTACAACGGGATTTTTGAAGCTCCCCGCCACGTCATGGAGGCGATCGGGCTGAAACTGGTCGAGATGCCCCGGAACCGTACCCACGCCTATTGCTGCGGCGCGGGGGGAGGGCGCATCTGGATGGAAGATCCGCCGGTGTTCCAGGAGCGCCCGGCGGTGACGCGCGTGCGCGAGGCGGCGGCGCTCGAGGGCGTTCAAACGCTGGTGGTCGCGTGTCCCAAGGACCTGGTGATGTTCCAGGACGCGATCAAAACAACGGGGCTCGAAGGCAAGCTCGAAGTCAAAGAACTATCCGAGCTGGTGGAGCAAGCCATGGGGTAACTGACAACGGTGTGCGTATCGGTGTCTACATTTGCCACTGCGGCACCAATATCGCGGGCACGGTGGATGTGGATGCGCTGGCGGCATATGCCGCGGGACTGCCCGGGGTGGCGGTGGCCCGGGAGTACAAGTACATGTGCTCCGACCCGGGCCAGGAACTCATCCGGCAGGACGTCCGCGACCACGGGCTGAATCGCATCGTGGTAGCGGCATGTTCGCCTCACCTGCATGAGAAGACTTTCCGGCAGGCTGTTTCGGACGCGGGTCTGAACGCGTACTACTTCCACATGGTGAACCTGAGGGAGCATGACTCCTGGGTTCACGCGGACCGGCAGGCGGCGACGGCCAAGGCGGTGGATCTGGTACGCGCCGCTGTGCGGCGCGTCAGGCGGCATGTGCCGTTGGAGAGGCGGCAGGTGCCGGTTCACAACGAGGTGCTGGTGGTGGGCGGGGGAATCGCGGGTATCGACGCCGCGCTTACCCTGGCCAATGCCGGTAAGCACGTCTATCTGGTCGAGCGGGAGGCGACCATCGGCGGCCACATGGCGCAGTTTGACAAGACGTTCCCGACGCTGGATTGCGCAGCCTGTATCCTCACGCCCAAAATGACCGCCGTGAAAGCCCACCGCAACATCACGCTTTGGAGTTATTCCGAAGTGCGGCAGGTGGATGGCTACGTGGGCAACTACTCCGTCACGGTGCGGCGCAAGCCGCGTTACGTCATCGAGGGTCTCTGTGTGGGGTGCCTGGAGTGCATCGAGGCGTGCGTGTTCAAACAGGGGAAGGTGCCCGACGCGTTCAACCTCGGGTTAAGCAAGCGCAAGCCGATCTACATCCCGTTCCCCCAGGCGGTGCCGCAGGTGGTGGTGATCGACCCGGAGACGTGCATCGAATTCAAGAGCGGGAAGTGCAAGAAGACCTGCGTGGAGGTCTGCGCCGACCGGCACGCGATCGACTTCAAACAGCAGGAGGAGATCCAAACGATAAAGGTTGGGGCCATCATCCTGGCCACCGGTTTTGACGCGTTCGACGTGGCACGGATTCCGTACTACGGACATGGGCTGTATCCGAATGTCTACACGGCGCTCGAGATCGAGCGGATGGTGAATGCCTCGGGCCCGACCTCTGGCGAGGTGGTGCTGCGCGATGGCCGGAAGCCGGAGGCGGTGGGCATCGTACATTGTGTCGGCAGCCGCGACTATCACACCAACAAGTACTGCTCCCGCGTCTGCTGCATGTACTCGCTGAAACTGGCGCACCTGATCAAGGAAAAGACAGGCGCCGAGGTCTACAACTTCTACATCGATATGCGCGCCGCCGGCAAGGCCTTCGAGGAGTTCTACAACCGTGTGGCGGAGGAGGGAGTGGTCTTCATCCGCGGGAAGGCGGCCGACGTTTACCCTTCCACCAACGGCGGCGGCCATGACCGCCTGATCGTTCAGGCGGAGGATACGCTGCTCGGTATGATCCGCAAGATCCCGGTCGATATGGTGGTGTTGTCGGCGGGACTTGAGCCCCGCGCCGATGCCAACGACGTCCGCCGGCTCTTCAACATCGGCTGTTCCGGCGACGGGTTCTTTCTGGAACGCCATCCGAAGCTGGCGCCGGTCAGCACCTTTGCGGACGGTATCTACATAGCGGGATGCTGCCAGGGCCCCAAGGACATCCCCGACACCGTGGCGCAGGCCGGGG
>JAPKZC010000575.1 GCA_026394025.1 Candidatus Solibacter sp. | reverse complement strand
TGATTGTGGTTATGGAAACCGGGTCAGTGTCGTTTCCTTGGGAAGAGTGCTCCGACCGTCTCGCCCACGCATCCCTGGCAGAACGAAATCGGGCGCAACTCTCGCCCTCCGGTTATGGCATTCACTGGCCTTTGATAGACGAGGACCTGGCGGTCGGCCCTCTACTTGGAGGGACCGCTTAAGTTGTAGTCGATTCCGCGGACGGCGTTTGGCGAGCGGGATCCCTGGGACCAGCGCATGTATGGAACAATGTTCTTAGACCATGGAAGAAATCACATTTCAAGTCCAACGGGACGAGCAATCGGGCTTCCTAACGGCATGGTGGGATGAATCGGACGGGGCAGGCGGCATCACCACGCAGGGCCAAGACCTCCGAGACTTGCAGCAGCAGATCACGGAGGCGGTTGGCGTTCACTTTGATGATGGCACCGCTCCTCGTCGGATCCGCATCCACTTCGTTAATGACCCTATCCTGGTTCAGGCGTGAAACTGCCCCGGGATATCTCGGGAACGGAGGCAGTGAGAGCGCTGGAGCGGCTCGGCTTCTCAGTAATCAGAAAGGTGGGCTCCCACGCACGGCTGGCCCAGGGAGATCGGCGCGTCACGGTGCCGATGCATCGTAATCTGGTGGTGGCACACTGCAAAGTATCCTGCGTCAGGCGGGCGTCAGCCTGGATGACTTTCAGGATGTGGATGACTTTCAGGATGCCCTGTAGGTGGCGGGAACTCGTGGATCATGGGGCTCTCCTGTGATGTGATCGGCGTGTTACGGGAGGAATCGGCTGTTCAGCGTAGATCCAACAGGTGCTCCACGGTCATCCCCGCTTCGTTCAGGATCTGCCGGAGCGTGCCAGGGCGGACCTGCTTGTGATCCGGCACGACGACGCGGGCGTACGGGTTGTCGCGCCTGAGGATGATATGGCTCCCTCTTTGGCGGTTAACGATAAATCCCAACCGTTGAAGAACCTTCACCAGTTCTTGGCCGGAAATATCCGTCGGCATCTTCACTTGGGACTGCTTGTCGTGAGTTCGAAGTATTCTCTTCCCGCTTCGGTCGGTACCGGATCACCAGAGGCAATACAGTCTTCGATGTACAGATCTGCCGCTTCGCGAATATTTCTCATGGCCTCATCACGGGTGTCACCTTGGGATACGCAGCCGGGCAACGCCGGCACGGTAGCGACGTATCCGCCGTCTGCTTCCCGCTCAAGGACAACTGTGTAGCGCATGGAGAATAGCCTTCGATCCTCATGATACCAGCGAACAAGCTGGCCTGGCGGAGTTGCCTTCATGGGGCGCCCGGCGACGTGATCGGCGTATCGCGACAGTGATCCGCAGGGGGCCACCAGGTGGAGTGGTTCCCGGGGTCCGATCATTGTACGAGTACTTGTGCGAAGGGGATTTCGCGCCGCTATCGCTTGGACGGACTGCGGCCCTTCGCCAAAACGTCAGATCCAGTCTACGAGAAGGCGGTTTCACGGCCCCGATCTCGAAGAAACGCTAACCGCACCCCTATCGGTAAACGCTGGCCTACCAGGAGGGACCTGTTGCTCAGAACGCCGGATTCGGGACCACCGGCCGGGCCAGAGTCCGGGATGGCGACAAACCAAGTGAACGGTTTCTGAGCGGCTGGGAAACCGCCCAGGCGCTCGGTTGATCCGGTTGACTGCCCTCGCTGAGTGGTTGCCGCTATGGGTCGCGAAGTAGCAGACGGTTCAGCCAGGGATTGATGCTGTGTATTCGATGCTACGCCCAGCATCACCGGCGCGCGAGTTCGCGGGTCAGCCAGGCTTTGGCCAGTTTCCAATCTCGCTTGACGCTCGGGGCAGAAACCTTCAGCGCTTCGGCCGTCTGCTCGACGCTCAAGCCGGCGAAAAAGCGTAGTTCGACGACTCGAGCCTTGCGCGGGTCCATTTCCTCCAGGGCGTTCAAGGCATCGTCGAGGGCGATCAGGTCCTTACCGCTTTGCGGCGCGGCATCCATAGACTCGTCGAGGTAGACGTGCGGCAAGCGCCCTCCGCGCTTGTCTGCCAGGCGCGCCCGCGCGGAGTCCACCAGAATGCGACGCATGATCTGGGCCGAAACCGCGAAGAAGTGCGTGCGGTCCTGCCAGGGCACACCCTCCACATTCACGAGGCGAAGATAGGCTTCGTTGACCAGGGCCGTCGTCTGCAACGTTTGCCCGGGGAGTTGGCGGCGCATGTGGCGGTGAGCGATCTGATGCAGCTCGGCGTAGACCAAGGGCGTCAGTTGGTGTAGAGCCGCTTGGTCGCCATTGCCCCAAGCGTGCAACAGCCGGGATATCTCCACGGAGTGGGGCGGCACAAAGTTTCCATCCGATTATACTTCCCGACTCGATCTTCCGGTTAGCCCTCTGAAGGAGGCGACTATGAAGATCGCCAGAGTCTTTGGATTGGCTGCGCTGGCCGTAAACCTCGAGGCCGGGCAGAGGGCGGTGATTGGTGACGGCCGTTCCGCGGCGCCCGATGCGACGGTCTGTGTGGACGGCGCAGGTGTGTTGTTCAACCGGCTAACCAGGGCCTTGGCCGACGGCATGCTGGCGGCGGCCGGAGTCCGGGTCGCGTGGCGCCTTGGAGAACCGAAGCCGAACGCAGCGGACGGTCTGGTGATCGCAGTGCGATTCATTGGCGCCAACAAGTACACTCCCGCCTCTTCGGCGGCGGGGTCCGCGACATCACGGTCTTGCATCATCGCGTGCGGGCCACCGCGGCGGCGGCCGGCGTGGAGGACTTCAGGCTCACTGCCCACGTACTGGTGCACGAGATCGCGCATGTGCTCCAACGTATCGATCGCCACTCGGACAGCGGGGTGATGAAGGCGCACTGGAGCCAGGCCGATTATGAGGTCATGGCCCGGAAGCCTCTGCCGCTCGCGGCGGAGGATATCATATTGATCCGCCGCGGACTGGAAGGGGCGCGAGACCGGGGCCCGGCCGCCGGCAGAGAGTGAGCACCCGGTTCGCCGCCATCGGCCGCCGGTCCGGTATCATCCACTCTCGCCGGCTGCTGGTTGCAGCCCGAATCACGACAGCCTATGATGACTTTGGCAGCTCCCATGCTCCCGGATCGCTGGCGGAAGGTCGATGAACTTTTTCACGCGGCTCTCGATGTGGAGGAAAGTGCACGCGGAGTGTTTCTGCAAGCAGCCTGCCGGCGGGACGAGGAACTACAGCGAGAAGTGCAATCGCTTCTGGAGCAGACCGAAAGCGGGCTGCTCAACCGCCCTTTGCAGTTGGGCCGCTATCAGATCGTGGGCGTTATCGGCGCGGGCGGAATGGGCACAGTCTACCAGGGCCGTGACATCCGTCTGGGACGCGTGGTCGCAATCAAGATCGGCAAGGCGCGCTTTGACTCCCGCTTTGAGTGCGAAGCCCGCGCCTTGGCGGCGTTCGATCATCCGCACATTTGCGGGCTCTACGACGTCGGACCGAACTACCTGGTGATGGAATATGTGGAGGGCGTGCCCCTCCATGGCCCAATGCCGGTCGCGGATGTTTTGCGCCTGGCCATCCAGATAGCGGATGCCCTGGAGACGGCGCACCGCAAGGGGATCGTGCACCGGGATCTCAAACCGGGCAACGTGCTGGTGACCGCATCCGGCGTGAAGGTGCTGGATTTCGGCCTGGCCAAGGTGACGGCGCCCTGCGGCGAGGAAGCGGAGACCCGGACGGCAGAGCCCCAGACGGAAGAGGGCGTGATTGTAGGCACGACCGCCTATATGTCGCCGGAGCAGGCACAGGGGATGCCGGTGGATGCGCGCAGCGACATCTTCTCCTTCGGCGCCGTCCTGTACGAAATGGCGACGGGGAGGTGCGCCTTCTCCGGCGATACGAGCCTGGCGATTCTGTCGGCGGTTCTTAGGGGCGAACCGGAACCCGCAAGTTCGGTGCGCAGGGGGATTCCGCGTGATCTCGACCAAATCATCACGCGCTGCCTACGCAAAGACCCCGAACGGCGATTCCAGCACATGGACGACGTGAAGGTCATGCTGGAGGAGTTGAAGGAGGCGTCCGGCTCCGGCGGGCTCTCCGGCGCAGCGGCGCCGGGAAGGCGCAAACGCTTGCCCCGCTGGTTGCCGGTCTCCGCCGTGGTTCTGCTTTTGGCAGCGGCGGGCCTCGCCTGGTGGCTGGCCCGCTCCCCGAAACCCGCCTCGGCTCCGGTTCTGACCCGGCTGACTTCGGATTCCGGCCTGACGATTGATCCGGCGCTTTCGCCCGACGGTAAGTTGCTGGCCTACGCTTCTGATCGCGCCGGCGAAGGCAACCTCGACATCTGGGTGCAACAGGTGGGCGGCGGCGAGCCGATGCGTTTGACCCGGGACCCCGACGATGAGCAGGAACCCGCGTTCTCGCCCGACGGTACCCGGATTGCCTTCCGTTCCGAGCGCGATGGCGGTGCGATCTACGTAGTTTCCACACTGGGCGGTGCAGCCAGGAAAATCGCCGCGGAGGGGCGTCGTCCGCGATTTTCTCCGGACGGTGACTGGATCGCGTACTGGGTCGGCCACATCGGCGGAATGGCGCTGACGCGCGGCGGTTCGAGGTGCTACGTCGTTCCCTCAATCGGCGGGGCGCCCAGGCCGGTTCAACCGAACTTTGCCGGCGCCGAATATCCGGTCTGGACGCCGGATGGCAAGCGACTGTTGTTTCTGGGCAACAGCGACGATGCGCTCACCGAAGCCGAGAGTGTCGACTGGTGGGTGAGCCCCGTGGAACCCGGGCCGGCGATCAAGACGGGGCTCCTGGCCGCCACGCGCGCCTACAAGCTTCTGGGGCGCCTCGTGCGGTACCCCGGGGCTCTGGTCACCCCAGCTTGGGTGCCGGACGGCCGCTCCGTCGTGTTCTCCGCTCACGCCGGCGACAGCACTAACTTGTGGCGGCTCCCGATATCGCCGAAGACATCGCAGGTTCTGGGGCCTCCCGAGCGGCTGACATCCGGCACGACTTCCGAGGAACAGCCCGCAGTGGCTCCCTCCCCTGCCGGGCTGCGCGTCGCTTTTGCCAGCGTGACCGAGAACCTCGACATCTGGAGCCTGCCCATCGACGCAAACCAGGGCAAAGTACGGGGCGAGTTGCAGCGACTGACCCAGGATGCCGCCGCGGACTTCGAGCCCGCTCTCTCGACCGACGGTGGGCGAATGGTGTTCCTGTCGGGGCAACAGAGCAGCCACGAGGTTTGGATCAAGGATCTGCGCACTGGGGAACAGCGTGCCCTCTCTTTCACCCGGTCGAACAAGTTTGGTCCCATGTTCTCCCCGGATGGCTCCAAGGTAAGCTACGGGAGCCAGGCAAATGACAAATGGAACATCTGTCTTGTGCCCGCGGCAGGAGGCGCGGAGGAAACGGTCTGCCGGGGCTGTGGCATCATCACGACTTGGACGCTGGATGGCAAGCTCGGCCTTTGCGGTGACAAGGACGGACGATTCCGTCGCGTCGAACTCGAATCCGGCCGGTTTACGGAATGGCTGGCTCACCCCACGTACCGCCTTTACAGCCCGCAGCTCTCGCCCGATGAGCGATGGGTTCTTTTCACCGCAGCCGCCACCGGCCATTCGCGAATTTTTGTTGCTCCCTTTCGCGCTGAACGGCCGATTCCGGAAGACCAGTGGATTGCGGCGACTGACGGCCTGACTTTTGACGACAAAGCGCGCTGGTCGCCCGACGGGAACCTGGTCTACCACATCTCGGACCGCGACGGCTTCCGCTGTCTCTGGGCTCAGCGCCTCCATCCGGCGACGAAACGGCCGGCCGGGGCGCCGTTGGCCGTTTATCATTCGCATAGCGCGCGACGCTCGATGAGGAACCTGGAAAACGCGCTGCTTAGCATCTCAGTGGCTCCCGGCCGGCTGGTCTTCGGCATGGCCGAGCGAACCGGCAATATTTGGATGGCGGAGTGGAAGGACGGGCGGTGAAATGACCGGCCAGAGCGTTCCGCACAGCAAGATCTCGACAAACCTAGGCGAGAGCGGCATGGCTGCGGTCTGAGATCTTCGGTGACCGTCGCGGACTTAATACGGGCCACTCGGAAGTTGGCGAACCTGGCGTCTCTTTGACACCTAAACGCCGGCTCCTGATATTTGCTGGGCACACAGCAGGATAGATCCTGCTTGTCGGCGCGGTGTTTGCCATTTCGAGGGCCACTGGCCCACTCTCTACGAGCAATCGTCGGCACGACCAGGCCGGGGCAAATGAGAAGTTAGTTAGGTCGTAGTTCGCCCCCACTGGCACGCACTCGTGCCAGATTTCCACCACCCCCCAAAGAGGCGTCCGGGAGCGTTTCCCTTTCGTAAAATCGAGGCTCAGCGGAAATTCTCGATGAGCATGAGGTCGCTTCCCTCATCGGAGGATTTCGAGAACAGGAATGTCTTTCGGTCATCGTTGATGCAGCACCAAATGGTTAGTGAAGTGGAGCCTGCGCTGCCCATCACCTTGATGGCTCTGCCTGGTGGTCGATGGCACGTCGCACGATTCCGTGTCTCCGCACAGAACGAAATGACGTGTTGGACATGGAGTGGATGGTGCGACCGGCCAGTTCCTACGGTTTCGCCCCCGCCCCGATCGCCTGTCTCTTTCGCGGGGGCCGTCGTCGGAGGCACCACTATCTTGACAAAATCGGAGCCGCCTGGGCCCCTGTCGGGTAACCTGTACTTGAAGGCAACCCAAGGCCGTCGCCGTTCATCGTAGCGCAGGGGGGCACGCCTGCTCTTGACGAACGGTCGCCTATACGGAAGTTGGGCCACCGCTTCGCAGATCACGCCCGACCGTAGCGCAGCATTGAGCCGCAAGGCGTACCGGGTGCCCTCGCAAGATTGGGGCCGTGAAACCGTCATCTCGTACACTGGCCCCACGCGTGCCATATGTCGCCTCCTGGGAGAACGGGTTCTGGGACCGCCGGAGACAATAACTGGCGGGAACAGGCCTTCGATCCAGCAATCGGGGAGTAATGCGCCAGCATTGACGGGGGAGCCCACTGCTCCGAGCGAATCGTCGGCGATAACCGGCCAATGTTCGAGTGAGCGGCTGGTGGTCAGCCGCGTAAAGCTGTATTCTTTTTTCGTTCGAATCTGATTTAGCCGGAGGGTGAAGGCCCGGCCAGCGGATCGAA
>JAPKZC010000137.1:7253-12886 GCA_026394025.1 Candidatus Solibacter sp. | reverse complement strand
CTACGACATCGTAATATCGTAGACAACGGCAGGCCTCGAAACTTGTTCAGCCGCGAACTTTCCCTCTCGGGAAGCCCACAAACTGGAAAAATTTATGAGAGCTTATTAAAGAACGAAACAGGAAGGCCGTATTCCGCTCCATGCGGTGGCCCGCACAGAGTTTTGTTACCATTCCTTGCAAGGGATCTAGTGTTACTGTATCACCGTCGCAAGTACTTTACAAGCCCGAGGGCGTAAAATTCCTAAGATCCCCAAATCCGGCGACTTGCCCAGAATACCAGAGGCCTCGGCTGGATGCAATAGCAATCTTGGAAATATTTCCCCCCTGCACATCCGAAACCCCCCATTTTCCAGTCATCTGTCTGAAAGAAAAGGAGATATTGATTCCTGAAGAATTTGGTGGCAAGGATTAAGATGAAGTAATGCTGCTGCTTGCCACCCTCATCGCCTTATCCCAGGACGCCGCCCAACCTGGCCTCTCCGATCTTCTGTCCAGGGTCGCTGAGGAGGCTGAGGTTCTCCAGCAGAACGCCCCTAAGTCGTTGACCCTTGAGATCTTAGAGCAACGGGCTCTGAAGCCCGCGACGCGCTTCCGCCCACGACTCGGTAAGGCCGCCACGGTGCCCCAGCCGCCACGCCTGGTGGTCCGCCAGATCATCTCCGAGTACAGTGTGGGCGCCCTGAAGGAATCCGCTGTGCAGAACCTGACAGAGCTGCGCCAGGTGATTTCCGTGGACGGCCGAAGGGTCCAGAGCGCCGAAAGGGCCCGCCATGCTCTCTCCCTCGGTATCACTTCCCCCGATGACCGGGTCCGTAAGCGCATGCTCGAGGATTTCGCCAGTCACGGACTGGTGGACATTGCCACCGACTACGGCATCTTCCTCCTGGCGTTTAGCAAGCGCGGGCTGGAGAACATGAAGGTCGCGATCTCTGGCGAGGAACCGGTCGGCGCCGACCCCGCCTGGGTGCTCACCTGGCAGCAAACCTCGCCCGATGGCGGCGTCCTCGAGTTCCTCGGCAACCAGGCCTCCCGCCGTGCCCTCCAGGGCCGGCTCCTCGTGCGTAAGTCCGATGGATTGCCCCTGCGCATCCACGCGTGGTCGGAGCATTCCCAAGCCGGCCATACGATCCGCGACGAGGCCACGGTGGATTACGTCCAGTCCCCACACGGATTCCTGACCCCCGCTTCCGTGGTCCACCGCCACATGGTGGACGGTCAGGTGATCACCGAAAACCTCTATCGCTACGAACCGTTCAAGATGTTCAGCGCCGACGCGGAAATCAAATTCACCGAGTTGGAAACGCCACCCCAGCCTCCACCCCCCATCAAAAAATGAACCGCATCCTCTACCTTCACGGGTTCGCCTCATCCCCGGCATCCGGCAAAGCCCGATTCTTCGCCGAACGCCTGCGCTCGGCGGGCGCCCGCATCGACATCCCCGACCTCGCAGCCGGCGATTTCGAGCACCTCACCATCAGCGGGCAACTGCGCATCATCGAACAGGCGGCGGCCGGCGACCCGGTGGCACTAATGGGCAGCAGCATGGGAGGCTACCTGGCCGCGCTCTACGCCGCCCGCCATCCCGAAGTGCCGCGCATGGTATTGTTGGCTCCAGCCTTCGGCTTTGCCCGCCGCTGGGCAGAGCACATGGGCGCCGATGCCGTCGCTGCCTGGCGCGCAACCGGCTCAGTGGAAGTCTTTCACTACGGCGAGAACCGCAAATGCCGCCTCTCCTACGCCCTGCTCGATGATGGATCGGCGTACGAGGACTACCCCGATTTCCACCAGCCCGCGTTGATCTTCCACGGCGCGCTGGACGACATCGTGCCGGCGCGATACTCCGTGGAATTCGCGGCCGCCCACCCCAACGCGCACCTCGAAATCCTCGACTCGGGACACCAACTGCTCAATGTCCTGGAGTACCTGGCCCCTAAAGTCCGGGAATTTCTGGCCGGCCCGGAGACTACTTCGGCTTAGGTGCGAAGGCGATCGCCGTCACCGGGTGAAGTTCCCACAGGGTCGCCGCCTTCATGCCCTTCTTGCCGCGCGGCGGGGTTCCCACGTGCGAATCGTCGTAGAACAGAATTCCAGTCACGGTCACAGGTACGGGATGCGTCATGACAGATCCAGCGGTGGAAGGATCCTTTCCCGCGAGCATTTTTGCCTTGATGAACTCCCGTACGGCAGCGAACTTGGGCCGTAAGTCCGTGCTCGCCGTGAACTTTGGATCGGGATTAGGCACCTCCACGATCAGGCAATGATCCCCCGTGGACGCAGACCCGCTGATCTGGATGTGGTAATCGCCGTCGCCTTCACCCCCCACCAGGTACAGCCAGCCGGTCGTGGTGACCAGCTTCCCCTCGGGGAACTTGTCGCCGGCCTTTGCGGGAATACGCGCCGATTGATAGCGCTTGTCATTGTGGACAACCCCCGGCGCGTCCGGAAGCGCGAGCAGATCGCCGATCGCGACCTTGTCGGGCTTGGAAAAACTCGTGCCGTCGGGAACGCTCGTCTTTATCGGCCAGCGCTCGACTCCCTGGGACCAGGCAGCACAGGATGCCGCCGTCAGAACCGCAACGCAAAGAAAAGTACGCATGGACATCTCAGGCAATAGTGCGCCCCTGCGCCAATGCGTGTCAAGCCTCGGTTAGGTTCAATCGATCCGGCTTGGAGTCACCCTGTAGACAATCTACTGCCTGTGGGGGTAGAATACCTACAGCCATGCGAAAACGGGAAGGCTATAAAAGTGGGATCGAGCTGCTCCATGGCACGCTCGACATGCTAATTCTTCAGACGCTGCGCCGCGGGCCGCAGCACGGCTACGGCATCGGCCAGGCGATCCGCTCAGGTTCCGGCGAGGTCTTGCAGGCGGAAACCGGGTCCTTGTACCCGGCATTGCACAGGCTCGAAAAGCAGGGCTGGATCAAATCCGAATGGGCATCTTCGGAGCACCGCCAGCGCGCCAAATATTACCAGCTCACCCAAGCTGGCAAGAAGCAGCTCATCAGCGAGCATAGCCGGTGGAAACAATTGAGCGCCGCGATTGTCAGCCTGATGAATCCGAGTGAAGAAGGGGGCGATTTATGAGCCTGGGTCTGGAACGACTATTTCACCGCAAGCGGAGCGACCAGGAGTTGGACGAGGAGATTCAAGCCCACCTGGCCATGGCTACGCGCGACCGCATCGAACGAGGGGAAGATCCGCGGGCCGCCGCACTGGCCGCCCGCCGCGAGTTCGGCAACCGCGCGCTCATCCAGGAGACCACCCGCGAAATGTGGGGGTGGAGCGCCCTGACGACGTTCTGGCAGGACATCCGCTACGCCCTGCGCGGAATGCGTCGCAGCCCCGGATTCACGGCCGTTGCGGTCCTCTCCCTGGCCCTCGGCATCGGCGCCAACACGGCCATCTTCAGCCTGGTCAACGCCCTCATGCTACGCACCCTGCCCGTCCAAGATCCGGGACGATTGGTGGAACTTCTCTTCAAAGCTCCGGGGCAGGACCATTTCAACGCCTTCGACTGGCGGAACTACCAGCATTACCGCGAGAGCAACCATGTGTTCTCGGGACTGATTGCGGCGTCCGACACACCCTTCGCCATACATGGTGACGGATTGGAACCGGAGATCGTGCGCGGCGGATTCGTATCCACAAATTACTTTTCGACGCTAGGCGTGAATCCCGTGCTGGGCCGTCTCATCGGCCCGGAAGACGGCAGCCCGGGCTCGCCCGCCAACGTCGCGGTGGTGAGTTGGTCCTACTGGCGGAACAGGTTCAACTCCGACCGGGCGATCGTTGGAAGGCAAATCAGCGATGGCAACCACCCGCTGACCATTGTCGGAGTCGCCCCCAGAGGCTTCGTTGGCCTGGAGCCGGCGAACCGTCAGGACATCTGGTTGCCGCTGACTGCTCACCAGCCGGGCAACGCCGCCACCGCGCAGTACTGGCTGAAATTGGCGGCGCGTCTGAAGCCGGGTGTATCCATCGGGCAGGCCCGCGCGGAAATGAACGTCCTGTGGCAGTGGACCCAGCAGGAGGAGTTCAAAGCCAATGACGATCGCTCTGTTCGCGACTGGAAAATGGAGGTGCAGCCGGCGGGGACCGGTCTTTCGCACTTGCGCGATCAGTTTGGCAAGCCGGCGCTGGTGTTGATGGCCGTGGTGGCGCTGTTGTTGCTCATCGCCTGCGCCAATATTGCCAGTCTGCTGCTGGCGCGTGGAGCGGCCCGCCGGCGGGAAATGGCGGTGCGCCTCGCGCTGGGCGCCGGCCGGCTTCGCCTCCTGCGGCAGGAACTAACGGAAGCCGTGCTGCTTTCCGCGTCGGGTGGGCTGCTCGGCATCCTCCTGGCAAATTGGGGCACGGGCCTGCTGGTGCGGATTATGGGGAGCGGACGGCAGCGCGTCGAACTCCAGGCGGGTCCCGATTTGGTGGTGCTGCTCTTCACCGCCGGAATCGCCCTCCTCACCGGCATCCTTTTCGGACTGGCGCCCGCCTGGCGGACCTTCCACTCCGCTCCCATGCTTTTCCTTCGCGAATCGGCGAGGGCCGGCGAAACGCGCGCACGCCGGCTTTTTGGCAAGAGCCTGGTGGTGGTACAGGTAGCGCTTTCGGTTGCGCTGCTGAGCGCCGCCAGCTTGTTCGTCCGCCACCTGTCACAACTGGAACACCTCGACCTGGGCTTCCAACGCGACCATGTTCTGCTGGTGGATCTCAACGCGGCGGGCAGCGGCTATGACGGCGAGCGATTGTCCCGCGCCTACCAGGAACTGCTGAGGCGTCTGGAAGCCATTCCGGGCGTGCGTTCCGCCACCGCGTGCGGGTACTTCCCGATGGCCGGCGTGGGAGCGATGCGCCCCGCGACCGTGGAGGGCTATCAGGCCAAGCCCGGCGAACGCCGCTTCCTCTCGGAAAACTGGGTCGCGCCGCGGTACTTTGCGACCTTCGGAATTCCCCTGCTGATGGGGCGCGATTTCAGCTTTCAGGACCAGGGCCGGCCGCGCGTGGCCATCGTCAATCGAACGCTGGTCCGTTACTTTTTCGGCGATCGCAACCCCATCGGAAGACACATCGTCTTCGATGGCGACAGCCAGCCATTCGAGATCGTGGGGGTGGTGGGCGACGCGAAGTCCGGGGATATGCGTGATCCGGCGGTGCGCTTCGTCTACTTCAACAGTTTCCAGATGGGCCGCAACTCTTCCAAATTTGCGCTCAGAACCTCGGTGGAACCGGAGGCAGTGGCGGGTGACGTGCGCCGCATGGTCCGTGGGTTGTTAAAGACCGTGGCCGTGGAAAAGGTGAGGACGCTGGCCGAACAGGTGGATGGCGCGATCGTTCCCGAACGCCTCAGCGCCATGTTGTCCGGGTTGTTCAGCGCGCTGGGGGCGGTGCTCACGGCGCTTGGCCTGTACGGGCTGCTGGCCTATACCGTGGCGCGGCGCATCACCGAGATCGGGATCCGCGTCGCGCTCGGCGCGACGCGCACGGATATCACCCGAATGGTGCTGCGAGAGGCGTTCGGAATGAGCTCCGCCGGCCTGGTGATTGGCGCGCTGCTCGCGTACTGCGGCAAACGCTTCGTCGCGAGCCTGATCCCAGGCCTCCCCGTGCAGAGCGTAATCCCGATCGTCTTTGGCGC
>JAPKZC010000137.1:3928-7219 GCA_026394025.1 Candidatus Solibacter sp. | reverse complement strand
GCAGTGATGGTGGCACTCGCTCTGCTTGCCGCGTATACGCCGGCACGCCGGGCCGCTCGCGTGTCTCCGATGGAAGCATTGCGGTACGAATAGAATTGCGCCGCACACCGTGGGGGTTGAGACATCAGCCTGTGTAGTCGCCATCGCGCGCTTTGGCCCAACATGGTCTCGACTCCGACGTTCTGGGCAATAGATCCCTCCCTTGTCGCCAAGGGGCGAGTGATCCCTGCAGGTCGGTCCTCGCGTCGCCCGCCATTGGTTTACTCGCCCCCGCGCCGTCAGGGCGGGTGATCCCCCTCAGCTTCCCAGATGCCGACTTTGCAAGGGCCGAGTCCCAGCACATCCAGATTGCTTCCAGGTTGCCGAAGATTACCGGCGGAACCGATACGGGCCCTCCCGAACGTACCAGCTACGCTTTGGAACATAATGGAAACACATGAGAACGAAGTGCTACCTTCCATTCGCTCTGGTGCTGACGCTCACTGTGGCGGCGTTGGCGCAATCCGATGCTGCGCTGGGCACCGATGATTTCAAGGGACACCCTCGTGTTGTCATCCTTAGCGACATCGGGAACGAGCCCGACGATCAGATGTCGATTGTCCGGCTGCTGCTTTACTCGAATGAGATCGACGTCGAGGCCATGATCGCAGGAACATCGACTTGGCAGAAAAGATCTCTCCATCCGGAGACGATGCGCACCCTGGTCGCTGCCTATGGCCGGGTTCGCGACAACCTCCTCCTCCACGCCCAAGGCTGGCCGACAGCTGCCGATCTCGACGGTCGCATCTTCGTCGGACAGACCGGATACGGGATGGCCGCGACCGGCGCCGGCCTGGGTTCGGAAGGCGCACGGGCGATCATCGCCGCCGCGAGACGCGACGACCCCCGCCCGTTGTGGATCTCCATTTGGGGCGGCGCGAATACGCTCGCCCAGGCCCTGATTGAGGCGCGTGCTACGCTCGCTCCGAACGCGCTGGTGCAGTTCATCGCCAGGTTGCGGGTCTACTCTATTTCCGATCAGGATGACGCCGGCCCCTGGATCAGGCGTGAGTTTCCGTCGCTGTTCTACATCGTGCAGCCCTCGGCCCAAGACGGCAACGAGTATTACTACGCAACCTGGACCGGCATCAGCGGCGACATCTACTACCGCAACGGCGCGGGAGCCGATTCCGGAACAGTCACGAACGAATGGCTCGAATCCAACATCCGCGCCAGAGGACCACTCGGACGGGTTTATCCGCGGTTCCTGTTCATCATGGAAGGCGATACGCCATCGTACCTCGGACTCATCGATAACGGGCTCAACGCCTACCGGAGCCCCGACTGGGGCGGTTGGGGCGGCCGCTACATCTATCGCACGCCACGCGGGGAAACACGCCCGATCTGGACGCAAGGTGGCGACCTCTTCACGCGCGTCACTTCCCAGGATACGGTTCGCGGCGCCGACGGGCGCGAATACGTCTCGGACCAGGCAACAATCTGGCGCTGGCGCGAAGCCTTCCAGAATGACTTCGCCGCACGGATGGGTTGGACGGTCGCTGACTTCGCCCATGCCAATCACAACCCGGTGGTCGTCGTGAACGGCGACGACGGCAAGGCCCCCATCGTCATCGATGTCAAGGTCGGCCAGTCGATCACGCTGGATGCGTCGCACAGCAGGGACCCGGACGGTCAGAAACTCCACTTCTCGTGGTTCCACTACCCGGAGGCCGGTTCCGTTGGGAACAGGCTCGCAGACCTGAAGATGGAGAATGCGGACCATGCGGTCGCACGCGTAACTGCCACCGCCGTGTGCCGGCCGCAATGGCTCCCCAGGGGACCCTGCGCAGGACCCGGCGTGGCGCATGTCATTCTTGCCGTGACCGACGAAGGGTCTCCGCGCCTGACGTCCTACCGCCGCTTGATCCTCACCGTCCACCCGTCGGACACGCATTGAGGCTCACTCGGAACGGATTGAGTGAGCCGGATTGCGCTCGTCTTAGCCACCAGGCACGTCGCGCGGATCGGCCACTCGGAAGCCGGTCTCAGATCAGACCGCCTCGCCTGCGATACCTCCTCCCTGGTCGCCAAGGGTTTACCGATAGGTGGCGACCAGCTAGGCGCCCAGCCAGGTGATCTGGAAAGCGTCGGGACGCCACCCTTAAGTTAAGTGAACCGGTTGCGGTTAGGTCAGAGCCCGTGATCCGTGCCGCAAATCGCCACTTCCAGCCCCATCTCACGGAACATCGCGGCCTTGGTAGCTAGCGCCAGGTTGGCGGCCGCGGCATCGGGCGCATACGCCACCTGAATGTGGTTCGATTTGTGCCGCGCCATCAGTTGGTCCCGCGTCACCCCATAAAGTACGGCGTGCATGGCGGGCCACTGCGGGGTAGTGATCTGCCACCGCCGCTCCGTCTCCGCCGCCGGCAATTCAATCGCACGCGCCCGGCCGATATCCACTTTCAACCGTCCGCCATCCACGAAAACGCGGCTCCACACGATCTCGCCCGGCTTGCTGATGCCTTTGAGGCTGCCGCCGCCCAGGCGGAAGTACATCGCTGGCTGGCGTTCGCTGACTGAGCCCGCATAGCCGCCCGTCAGGTGCGCCGGCGGCACCGCGCCCGAAATCTCGAACACCCAGACGAATTCCTCGTGCCCGTTCACTGCATACGCCTCGCCGTATCGCACATCGTGCAGCGTGGTCTCCGGATCGTAACCCAGCGCCTTCCAGATCCGGTTGGTCACCAGCGCATCCAAACCCGCGCACTCGTCCACTTCGTTGAAGTGCGGCAGCGCGTTGCCCTCGTACAGCACGCGTCCGTTATTGCGCGCCTTCACCGGCGGCCGGTCCACGTTGTTCAGCAGTCCTTCGGCCAGGTCCGACGCCGGCGCCAGATCCTTCAAACCTTGCTGATACTGAATCCCGATCGTGTCGCAGCCGAAATCGTCGGCGATGCGCAGGGCGGCGGCCGCGATCTACATCTTGCACTGCGACAGAATCTGCCCGTCGGTGAGATCGGTTTCCGGGTTCGGGCCGGTGGCTAACTTCATGCCTTTGGCGTCCAGCCAGCCGCGAACCGCCTGGCCTTCCTCATCGCTTACCTGCTGCATTTCGGCAAACAGCGCCGATTGGCTCAGCCGCTCCTTGAACACGCCCGTTGAGTGCAGCAGTTCGTCGGGGATGATGGCGTTGTACATGCCCATGCAACCCTCGTCGAAAATCCCCATGATGGCCTTGCCGCGGTGCAGTTCCCCCGCCAGCCGGCTCCCCAACTCCTCCGCTTTGGCCGGAAGTTGGAACTGGTCCAGCGC
>JAPKZC010000137.1:0-3851 GCA_026394025.1 Candidatus Solibacter sp. | reverse complement strand
CCAGCCACTTACGCAAACCGCTCAGGAAAAAATCGTCCGTGAAATCCTCGCTCCATAGCGTGCTGTAAGTGATGCCGGCCTTGGTCATGGACGCGTTCAGGTTCAGCATGCCGACCAGTCCCGGCCATTGGCCGCTCCAGTTGGCCACTGTCAGGATCGGACCTTTGTGAGTGTACAGGCCGTGCAGAATATGATGACTGTACTGCCAGACGGCTTCCACCACCACCAAAGGCGCATCCGGCGGCAGCTCGCGGAATACTTCCATTCCGTACTTCTGGCTATCGATGAATCCGTGTCCCTTGACGGGGTCGCATGCATGTCCGCGGCGTACCTCTCGGCCTTCGCGGCGGATGGCATTCATCACGGTCTCTTCGGCCTGGGCCTGCGCCGGCCAGCACCTTTGGTTAGCCGAGAGCCTCAGATCCCCATTCGCAATCAAAACTACAGTGTCCGGCATGTTTCATATTGTGACATGCGCACCGACCCGCGTCTAGCACTGGAAGCGGCTTTCCTCCTTAATTTAGCGATACATTGTGCCCACTGTGTTGCCAGGCGTCCGGCGCCGCTTGCGCTTCGGGTTACGATGGCATCCATGCGGATGTTTTACGCTTTGCTCCTGGCGGTTCCTGCTTTCTGTCAACCCCGCCTATTGTTCAACTCCAGCGATCTTGACCGCATCGGGAAAGTGACGGCGACGGAGCCTTGGGCCGCCAACGCCGTCGCTGGGGTGCTGCGCCGGGCGGATGAGTGGCCCGCCCAGCATGTCCGCGAGTATGGGCTCACGGAGTGGGCGCTGCCCAAGGAAGGGGCGGGGTGGTCGCACAACTACGTCTGTCCCGATCACGGTGTGCGTCTGACGCAGAAGGCGGGTAAGAATCTGTGCCCCATCGATGGCAAGGACTATCACGGTTGGCCGGTTGATTACGTGGTGTTCATGCAGCGCAACAACGATACCGCGCGCGCCGCGCGGGACCTGGGGCTGGCGTATCGATTGACGGCTAAGCCGGAATACGCGGAGAAGGCGCGGCGGATCTTCAAAGCGTACGCGGACCTGTACCTGACCCTGCCGATCCACGACAACGCCAACAAGCTGGATACCAGGTCGGGGGCGCGCGTCATGTCGCAGACGCTCTCCGAAGCCAGTTGGCTGGT
Source organism: Candidatus Solibacter sp. (assembly GCA_026394025.1). Classification (GTDB taxonomy): domain Bacteria; phylum Acidobacteriota; class Terriglobia; order Bryobacterales; family Bryobacteraceae; genus Solibacter. The sequence goes on along the minus strand of JAPKZC010000137.1, from coordinate 2,699 downwards.
GCCGCTGGCCTTCGGCTACGACCTGGTGCGGGATGCCATGCCGGCAGCGGAGCGCGGGCGCTTCGAGACGAAAATAACATGGGCAAGAGCAACTGGCAGAGCTGGCACAACGCGGCGCTGCTGGCCGCCGGCCTCATCACCAAAGAGCGCGAACTGGTGGACCTCGCTCTCGACGGGCCGGGTGGGTTCAAGTTCCAGATGCGCGAATCGGTGACCGCCGATGGCGCGTGGTTTGAGGGCGCGTGGGGATATCACTTCTTCGCGCTGAATCCGCTCTTGTTGACGCGTGAGATGGCGGAGCGGGCGGGAATCGCGCTGCCCGAATCGGCGTCACTGAAGCGCATGCTGGACGCCCCGCTAGCCTGCGTGTTTCCTGACGGCACGCTGCCGAATTTCAACGACAGCGGGTACACCAGCCTGTCCAACGAGAGTGCCTGGTACGACGTGGGATACCGGCTATTCAAAGACGCGCGCTATGTGGCGGTTGCCAAAACTACGGGACGCGGACTGGAGTCGCTGCTGTGGGGATCGCCCGAGTTCACCGCGGGGACGACGCCGCCTCTGGGGAGCGAACTGCTCACCTCGTCGGGCATTGCGATTCTGCGGGCACCCGGGAGCGATCGCACCCTGGCGGTGAAGTTCGGGCCGCATGGCGGCGGGCACGGGCATCTCGACAAGCTCAGCTTCATCAGTTACGCGCGCGGGGCGCGGCAGGCGGCGGACCCGGGCACGCAGGCGTACGGCGCGAAGTCACACAGCACGTGGGACAAAATGACGGTGGCCCACAATACCATTTCGGTCGACGGCAAGCCGCAGGCGGAATCCACCGGGAAACTGCTGGAATGGAATCCGGGTGCGCAGGCCACCCAGATCCGCGTATCGGCGGGGCCGGTGTATCCGGGGGTCGCGCTGGAGCGGACGCTGGTGCTCACGGCGGAATATACCCTGGACATCGCGGAGGCGCGGAGCCTGGACGGGGCGGCGCACCAGTTCGACTGGGTGTATCACAATTTCGGCGCCACAGGCGAGCACGCGCGTCCGCATGATGGGTGCGGCGGAGACGACCGTGGTCACGGGGCAGGGCCTGGGCCCGGACCTGCGCGTGCCGGTGCCGTTCGTGATGGCGCGGCGGAGCGGCCTGGCGGCGCGATTCGTGACGGTTTACGAGGCTTACGGCGAGGCGCCGGCGGTGACCCGCGTGGTGGAGACGGCGCCCGGCGTGTTTACTGTGGCGATGGGCGCGGTACGCGATGAGATCACGCTGGCGCCCAGGTTTTCATTCGTACGGACGGGAGGCAGGCAATGAAGAGGCCCACGCGGGTAGTGCTCGAAGGGCGGCACGTGAAGATTGTGCCGCTGATTGCAGCCGCGCATGCGCCGGTGTTGTATGCGGGGTCGAAGGACGTGGAGTTGTGGCGCTATTTGTTCAACGGTCCATACACGGACGAGGCGGAGTTTCGCGCGTGGCTGGAGGGACGGGAGAAATCGGAGGACCCGCTGTTCTTCACGGTTTTGGATGGGGCCTCGGGCGCTGCGGCCGGCTACTGTTCGCTAATGCGGATTGACGCCGTACATCGCGTGATTGAGGTGGGCAACATCTTGTACTTGCCGTGCTTGCAGCGCACTGTCGGTGCGACGGAGGCGATGTATCTGCTGGCGCGGTACGTGTTCGAAGATTTGGGCTACCGGCGCTACGAGTGGAAGTGCGATGCCTTGAATGCACCCTCACGCAGGGCGGCGCTGCGCTTGGGGTTCACCTTCGAGGGGATCTTCCGGCAACACATGATGGTGAAGGGAAAGAATCGCGATACGGCCTGGTACTCGATGTTGGACACGGAATGGGCCGCCAGGAAGCAGGCTTTTGAAGAGTGGCTGAGCCCGGAAAACTTCGACGCGGAGGGAAAACAGAAAAATCCATTGGGCCGCTGACCGATCCCTGACGGGCCGCGACCCTTGCCTTCCGCGGCTCCCGCTGCACTACCAATTAGCCCACAACTTCCGCGAACCCTCGATGGCGTGAGCCACGTACCTCCGCTCCCTCCGCGCTCAGGTTTTGACTTGCGTTTCTCTGCGCTTCTCTCTGCGCTCTCTGCGTCTCTGCGTTGAACCCGAATCCTTGTTGATTCCAGCTTCGCCGTGTCAGGGAGCGGTCTTCCGTAGCTACCGGGCGCCGCCGCGGCCGCCACCCCCAACGTTGCCGGCAGGGGCGGCGGCTGGAGCAAACTTGGGATCCAGCATCTTCGCGATCTCGTCCCGGCTGGCTTCCAGGTGCGCTTTGGTTTCGTGATCCGTCGTCTTGGCCATGGCGGCAGTGATAGTGCCGGCCAGGGCGCGGAGTTCGGCGCGGTACATCGGCTTTTCGTCGCCGCTCGTAATCACGCGCGGCAAGGTGAAGCCTTCGGGAAGCCCGGCGGGCAGCATGATGGCAGCAACCGGGGCCGGGTTGATCTTGGCGTCAACCGCCTTCAAATAGGAGCGCTGCAATTCGCGGCGATAGGGGTCTACCTTCACCGCCACGCCATCCAACTCTCTCCAGATGCCCTTTCGGACCGTGGCCAGGAACTCCACCGGCGAGTAGGCCAGATTGCCATCCAGGGTTTCCTGTTCCAGCAACCGCGCGAAGCGGGCGCTGTTGAGCAATTGTGTCAGCACGCGGTTTTGCGCGGTCTTAATGCGGTCAATCACGCCCACCGGCTCGA
>JAPKZC010000635.1 GCA_026394025.1 Candidatus Solibacter sp. | reverse complement strand
ATCGTCCTGGAGCGTATCCCGCGGGCGCATTTCCTGCTGGCGGGCGAGGGGAAGCACCGCCAGGAGTACATGGCGATGGCGGGCAGCCTTGGCATGGAGGCGCACTTTACCTGGACCGGCCAGGTGCACAATCCGGTTGCCGACGGCCTGTACACGGCGGCCGATATAGTCTGCCAGGTCTCACGCTGGGAGGAAGCTTTTGGCTGGGTCATTGCCGAAGCGATGGCGGCCGGCCGTCCCATGGTGGCAACCCGCGTGGGAGGGATTCCGGAGCTGGTGACGGACGGTGAAAACGGCTTCCTGGTGGCGCCCCGCGCTCCGGCGGAAATTGCACAGCGCCTGGTCCAGTTGCTCGGGGACCGCGCCCTGCGCGCCCGCATGGGCGCGGCCGGCCGCCTCGCCGCCGAACGTAAGTTCGATCTGACCAGCAACTTGAATTCGCTGATGTGCGCCTATGGCTTCGAGTAGCGCAGTAGTTCGTGCTCAACGGCTGGAGTATTTCACGATTGCGTGGAACAGCCTGGAAGCACTCATCGCCTTGGTCTCGGGATTCCTGGCGCGGATAGTCGGCGCATGTTTTGTGGCGCTGGCGCTGTATGTTGCCTACGATTCCACACACGCCCTGTGGATGCGCGAAGCCCCCCACCGTAGCATTGCGGGTATCGCGCTGACGGCGGTTTCGGTAGTGGCGATGCCGATCCTGGCGCGCGCCAAACGGCAGGCGGCGGCCGCCCTCAACTCCGGCGCGATGCGGGCCGACGCGCGGCAAACCGAATTCTGCATGTACCTCTCCGCCATCGTGTTGGGCGGACTGCTGCTCAATGCGCTGTTGGGGTGGTGGTGGGCGGACCCGCTGGCGGGCCTAGCGATGGTTCCCATCATCGGCAAGGAAGGCATCGACGCACTCCGCGGCAAGGCCTGCTGCGGCGACGGGTGTCACTGACGTTAGTTTAGCCGCCAGATTTCAGGCAAGCCGCTTTCCGCTAGACATATACCGGGACCTTCACGACCGGTCACGCTCGGGCTTAGTCCTCGGTGTCACTCGGTCGCGTTACGGTCCACCTCGCGACTTCGGGGTCGGCTACGACAGCAGGGCAGTAACGTCTGAGGTAAACGGTCACGACCGTGGGGTTCGCCATTTTTCCAAACACCTTCACAATCTGCCCGCTCCGAAATTTCACTCGAACGTAGTCGGCACGCACGTCGAAGCAGTCGATATCGCCGTAGCTCCATCGCCTGACTCTTCCGAAGAGATCCCGCTTTTCGATCCCATTCTCGGCGAGGACTACTCGGGAGAGTAATACATCGAAGGATCCGAAGAATGCCCAGAAGCAGCAACACGGCCACGCCGAGGAGCGTCTGACGGTCAAGAGCCGGAGGCCCGAGGACGACCCACACGGCAATTCCCGTAAAGCCGAGGGACCCAGTAAGCAGGAACGCCCTCCAACCGGCTGAGTACTGCCCCGTCAGGAGAATACGCCCAAGTCCTTCAGAAGGGTCGGCGTGAAGCCACGGTTTTTCTCTACTCGCAATCTTCAAGCGGCTTTTCCTGCCCACATGGGCGATAGTAACAGCCCGCGAGGCCATCACGGTACAAACACGCCACCGTCGAAAGTGGAGGCGCAGAGAGTCGCTATGCCGCCGGCTGGATTTCGATGTCTCTGGCGACACTAGTCGGGTGCGGGATAGGGTCGCCAAACTCGCGCAACGTCTTCAGATGGCCTTCGATTGCTTCCCGGATATTACGTTCTGTCTCTTCGAGGGTGCGACCGGTTGTGATACAGCCTGGCAGATCGGGAACATATGCCGCCCAGTTGTGCTCAGCCTGTTCAAAAATGACTGCGTATCTGACGCTCATTTCCTTTTCTCCAATCCCGCCGCCTTTTGGATAGACTTCAGAGTACCGGCGGGAACGTCATCACCGGCGTGTCCGGGTATCGTCACGACGTTTGGCTTCGACGGGTGCTTGTAGTGGCGATGGCTTCCAGTAGTGCGAACACGTCTCCAGCCATCTGCCTCCACGAGCTTCACCAAGTCCCGAACCCTCACTTCCCTCTATTGTAGAGCCTCTGAAATCGGGATCGGCTGGGCAAGGTGCCGCTACGGGGTTTTGGGACGCTGGGCACCTGCGGTCCGTTTGCTGGGCTGATCGATCTGGTCGGCGCGATGGCGGCCGGTCGTCCCATGGTGGCAACCCGCGTAGGCGGGATTCCGGAGCTGGTGACGGACAGCG
>JAPKZC010000911.1:615-2120 GCA_026394025.1 Candidatus Solibacter sp. | reverse complement strand
TTATCCAGATACTTGACCATCGACGGATGATCCTTGGCGATGCGGTACATGTTGTAGTAGAGCAAGAAGACGTGCGGGTAGTCGTACTCGCGCCAGACGTGCTGTTTCCCGCGGCGATCGTCAAAGGGGCTTTCCCGGTTCTTCTTCCAATTGTCGATTCCGTAGATCGCGTAGGGCCACTGCTCCTTTTCCGTCTCCTGCAGACCGCCCCAGACGTATTTGCTCAAGTAAAGCTCGAGCGCGTCAATTTCGCCCTGGTTCGGAAAGTAGATATTCTTCTCGGCCAGGAAGGGCGCTTTGCCGAGTGCGGGATCGTCGCACGCCACCGCGTAAGCCTGCAGGCCATCCAGGTCGTCGGGGCTGCGCAGCGTCTGATGCTTTTGGTCCCACTGCGAGAACAGACCGTAGTACCACTTCGAGGGGTCCTTATGCTGCTCGTGGCTGACGAGGAACGCCGCCCGCTTGGCGATCACGGTCTCGAGCGGCTCGGTGGCGAAGAAGTCCATCGCGAGATAGCGTCCACCGCCGTAGCGAACCCAGAGCGTGTTCTCGCCGAGTTTGGAGAAGCGCATCTCGTAAAGATGAACGTCCTTGCCGCGCTCCCCAAGGTCTTTGACGGAGGTCTGCGCCTTGAACTGCGGCTCGATGGCCTCGATCCGGTTGCGCGTACGGAGCGCCATTCTGGCCGCCAGATCGGTGGGGATGGTCATGCCGGGGACGATATTCACGTCGAAGCCGCCAGCCTGGTAGAGCACGTCGCGGACGCCGTCGTAGTCTTTGGCAAAACGAAAGTGGAACCCATACTCGGCTGTCTTCCCGGGCGCCAGCTTGCGTTCGGTCTGGGGCAGTCGCCACGTGCCGCCGAGTTTCGAAAGCTCGGCGCGGGCTGCGGCGGAATGGATGTAGCCTTGCCATGCGCCTCGTCCCGCTCCGGCGCCCTGATCGAAATACTCAAGCGCGGTCGCGGCGCCGGGAGTCATCACCAGATAGGGGCCATCGGTATTGGCGCGCTGCCAAAAGACGAACGAGCCATCGCCGCCTACGAAGCTGTGACGGATCAACCGGCGGTCGCCGATATCCGGACCGGTGTACGAGGTATTGAACGGGAACGGAACGGCAAGGTCGCCGATTTCCAACTCGCGGGGCGATTTGTTGCGGAGTTGGATGGTCCAGGCGAGGCCCCCCGAGTCGAGCCCGAAATTCCCGGAGGCAGCCAGGTCGGCGGCCTCCTGGGCCTGGCGCCCCTTGGCGGTCTCCACCCGCCATTCGAGGATGCCCGCGCTGGCGCCATCCTGCAACTGGGTTTCGATGCGGAGCGCGGAGGTGGTGACGGCGGCGAAATCGGCGCGGTTGAAGCGATCGGCCGCGACGGCGTAGGGAGCGGAGGTCTGAACGTCCTTCCAGGCATCGCCCTGGCGGTATTGGGTTTTCCAGGAGCGAGGGAGTTTGCAGGCGATCCCGCCGCGTCCCTGCGCTGGGGCTTCGGCCCAGAATACTTCGACGAA
>JAPKZC010000911.1:0-609 GCA_026394025.1 Candidatus Solibacter sp. | reverse complement strand
GAAACGGTTTGCGGCGAATCGAAGTCGTACTGCACCCACTCGGCGCCGCCGGATCTGCCCTGCCAGATGAAGCGGGCGATGTTGTCGCGCGAGGTCCGGGGATCGACTTGATCGTTGAGTGCGGCGGTGGGAGGTCCGGCGAAGCCAGCGCCGCCCCTGCCGGCGGGCGGCGGTGCCGATGAAGACGCGTGGGCGCTCGATGCGATGGTGGGGACGGGAGTTCCGATGATGAAAGAAGGCGCGGAAGAGGAGTTTGCTCCCGCGGCGCCGATCTGCTTCCAGGCGGTTTCGCCGCCGGCGCGGTAGCGGATCACGAGGTCGCCCAGGGCGCGCCCCGGCGCGAGGTATTCGGTGGGGTAGGCATCGCCTGCACGCTGGAGGCTGGTGATACCGGTCGGCCCGTAGGAAATCTGAAACTGCGCGTCGTTCACCGTCTGCGCCACCGCGGAGAGGAAGGATACGAACAATATGAGGAATCGCATCATAGACTACCTTGAGCCCAATGATAGCGGGCTGAGACTCACCTTCACTTAGTGCGCCGTTTCACAAGTACGGTCTCGTATTTCGAGAAACCGCTCCCTCACGGTTGCGGCTCCGATCAGAGCCGCG
>JAPKZC010001098.1 GCA_026394025.1 Candidatus Solibacter sp. | reverse complement strand
GATGCCTTCGCGCTGCAGAACGCCTTCGACGCCGCGCTGATCGCTTGGCTGGCCGGCATCCCGGAACGCATCGGATACTGCCGCGACGGGCGCGGGTTGCTTCTGACCCGCGCCATACCCGTGCCTGAGCCTGGCGACATCCCGCGGCATGAGCGCTTCTACTATCTGGAACTGCTGCGCCGGGCGGGCCTGATCGAGCGCTTTCCGGAGTGCGGCGCGATTCGCCTGGACGGCGTCGCGGAAGCGCGCGATGCGGGCGCCGCGCACCTCAGTTCGCTGGGGGTGGCGGGGCCGGTGATCGGCATCAGCCCGGGCGCGGCCTACGGCAACGCCAAGCGTTGGCTGGCGGAGCGATTCGCGGAAAGCGGGCGGCAGTTTGCCGGAACGTTGGAGGCATCGGTTCTAGTGTTCGGCGCGGCAGTGGAGCGCCCGCTGTGCGAGGCCGTGGCGGAGCCGTTGCGGCGGGCGGGAATCCCAGCGAAGAACCTTGCCGGTGAAACCAGCCTGCGGGAATTCATCGACCTGGCCGCGGCCTGCCGCCTTTTTCTGACCAACGATTCCGGCGCGATGCACGTCAGTTCCGCGCTCGGCGTCCCGACGGTCGCCGTATTCGGCGCTACAGACGACACCACCACCGGTCCTACAGGTGCGCATGCGCGCGTGGTCCGCGCGCATGCCGAGTGCAGCCCGTGCCTGTTGCGGGAATGCCCGATCGATCACCGTTGCATGACGGGGGTGACGGTTGCGCACGTCACCGAGGCGGGGTCACTGCTGCTGAGCCGCACAGAAGACAAATGGACACGCGAAGCAAAATCCTGAACGCGGAGGCCGTACCGCGCGCCTGCACGGTGGTCACCGGCGCCTTCGACATGGTGCTTGCCGAGGACGCTCGCGAACTGGCGGGAGTTCGCGCCAGCCACCCCAATCGACCGCTGGTGGCAGTGGTTTTGCCGCTCCCGGAAGGGTTGCTGCCGCAGCGCGCGCGCGCCGAATTGGTGGCCGCGCTACGCATGGTAGACTACGTGGTGATTGCCGATGATGCCGCCCCAGACGCGCTACTCGCCTCGCTTGAACCAGCACAATTGGTGCGGCTGGAAGCGGCCCAAGCGGTCCGCAAACGGCAGTTGATGGAGCATGTTCACCGCCGGCAAACCAGCTAGCCGCCGCATCCTCGTGGTGCGACTCGGCGCCATGGGCGATATCGTTCACACTCTGCCCGCGGTGGCATGGCTCAAACAGAGTCATCCCGGCTCGCTGCTGACCTGGCTGGTGGAACCGCGCTGGGCGCCGCTGCTCGAAGGGAACCCATACGTGGACGGGGTGGTACTGCTGCGCCGGCGGAGTTTGGCCGGTCTGTTGGAAACACGCCGCGAACTGCGCGCCGCGGACTTCGATCTCGCAGTGGATTTTCAGGGTCTGCTGAAATCTGCCATTGCGGGTAGCGCCGCGCGTCCCGATCGCCTCTTCGGCTTCCATCAGTCGCAGGTCCGCGAGCGTCTTGCCGCGTGGTTCTACTCCCACAAAACGTTGAGCCGCTGCGCGCACGTGGTGGACCGGAATCTGGAATTGGCCGCGGCATGTGCCGGCAGCGGAATTCCGGCAGGTGAGCGCCTCTTCCCGCTGCCCCCGGGCCGCCCGGAAGGCGATCTCCCGCCGGGCGATTTCGTGCTCGCCTCTCCGTTGGCAGGATGGGTATCGAAGCAGTGGCCGATGGGCCACTATCGCGCTCTCGCGGTTCGCCTGCGCAACGAACTCGGCATCCCGCTGGTGCTCGATGGCCCGCCGGGCGCGGACTTCGGAGCGGCCGAAGGCACGGCGCCGCACCACTCCAGCCTCCCCGGATTAATCTACGCCACACGCCGCGCCGTGGCCATCGTCGGCGTGGATAGCGGCCCACTCCACCTGGCGGCCGCGCTCGGCAGACCGGGCGTCGCCATCTTCGGACCCACCGACCCGGCGCGCAACGGCCCCTACGGCGATTCGCTCCGCGTCCTGCGCACGGGCGGCGCAGCGACCACGTACAAGCGCGCCGCCGCCATCGACCCAAGCATGCGGAACATCTCTCCGGACGAAGTTTTCGAAGTTCTGCGCGCCATGATTGGCGCGCGCCGCCGTCCCGCGGGAAGCCGGGCCGAATGATCTCTTTCCCTAAACCCTATGCCGATGCCGTGGCGCGCCTCCGCGTGCCCAGCGGATTCCTGATTGTCATCGTGTTCGCCTGGTTCTCGCGCCCGACACCGGCATCCATGGCCATCGGGATTCCGCTCTCGCTGCTCGGCCTGGCGCTGCGCGCCTGGGCGGCCGGATGCCTGGCGAAGAACCAACAACTCGCCACCGGCGGACCTTACGCCTACACGCGCAATCCGCTGTATATCGGCACTTTGCTGGTGGCGGCGGGCCTGGCGGTGGCTTCTTGCAGTATTGGCCTCGCGGCGCTGTTTACGGCTGTCTTTCTGCTGGTGTATCTGCCGGTGATCCAGAACGAAGAACAGCATCTACGCAAGATTTTCCCGGGGTACGCCGAGTACGCCAAGCGGGTCCCCGCCCTGATTCCGAGCCTCATGGGGGCGCGCCAAAATAGTCCGAATCTTTTTCGAACCAGGCTGTATCTAAAGAACCAAGAATATAAAGCCGGCTTGGGATTTTTGGCCGGGATGCTGTTTCTCTTTTGGAAAATGCTGGGTTAAGAGCCTGCACTCACGGGGCAAACCTGACGGTTTG
>JAPKZC010000044.1:2600-6721 GCA_026394025.1 Candidatus Solibacter sp. | reverse complement strand
GGTGATGGGCTTGATGAAGACGGCGAGCGGCGGACAGATTTCTCTGGCCTTGGCGAGGATGGCTTTGAAATCGACTACGCCCTCGCCGAGCGGCACCCATTGCACGGCAATGCCGGCGCGCGATTCGTAGACCACGGAATCGCGCAGATGGAGCATCAGAGCCACCGGACCCAGCGTCTCCAGGGCCTGCATGGGGTCTTCCATGACGAATACCGGATTTCCCGTGTCGAGGTACGACCCGACGAACTCCTTGCCTGCCCCGTCGATCACCTGGCGCGTCTCCCAGCAGAGCAGTGCCTTGTGATTCTCGATGGCGAACTTGACCCCGGCATCGAGGGCCTGAGTGCGCACCGCGCGCAGCACCTTGATCATGGTTTCGATATGTTTGGCCGGCGGCCCGGGCGGCAAATGCTCGCGATCGCTGGCGAGCAGCATGCGGACCAGCGGCGATCCCATGCCGACAGCGCGCTTGACGGAATCGCCGAGCAGCTTGACGCAGCGGGGAATGTCGCTATCGTCCTTGGGCAACACGGCGCTGCCGCCGGTGCCGAGCCACAAGCCGGCGCGGGCGGCCGCATCCTTCACGGCTTTCCAATGAGCCGGATCGTTGATGCCCGGGTCAATGGAGTCCTGTAGGAAGATCGCGTCCAGCTTCAAGGAACTGGCATACTCGATCAACTGCAAATCGTTCCAGCGCAGGGCGCGAATGGAGTAGGTGTTGTAACCCAGCGGAAAGCGGTCCATATGCCCTCCTTACTTTCCCGCCCGCAGAGCGGCGATGGCTTCCTTGCATTTCTCCAGCAGGAAAACGTGCTCCGCCGCGACGCCGACAAAGCGCATGCCGCGCTCCGCCCACATCTTGGCCATGGCGATGCCGCGGGTCTGTATGCCCGGCACCACGCCGTGGGCGTTGCACCTTTCGATCACCTTGTCCACGGTCTTGATGAGCAGGGGGTTATCGAACTGGCCGGGAATTCCGAGGGAGATCGAGAGGTCGGCTGGTCCGATCATGACCACGTCCAGCCCTTTGAGCGAGAGCAACTTGTCGGCGCACTCGACAGCGCGCACGGTCTCGAACTGCACCACGGAGAGCGTCTCGCGATTCTGGTGCTCGATGATCTCGGGCATAGTGCGCGCTTCGTAATCCACCATGGTGGGATTGATGCCGAAGCCGCGGATTCCCAGTGGCGGAAAGCGCAGCCAAGAGAGGGCTTCTTCGAGCACCTTGGGATCTTCCACACGCGGCAGAATGATGCCCTGGGCGCCCCGATCGAGCAAGCGGGCGCAGAGCGTATACTGCACCTCGCCGACACGCACGATGGGCGTGATGCCGGCCAACTTGCAGGCGATAATCATGTCGTGCACGGTCTCCAGGTTGAACGAGCCGTGCTCCATATCGATGAAGACATAGTCGAAGCCCGCCGCCGCGAAAGCGCGGGGAATCTCGGGAGCCCGATACACTTGCAGGCCGCAGCCGTATACCACCTCGCCTTTGGCGAGCCGTTCCCTGGTCGTATTAGTGCGCATGAGTTCTATGCTATCTTGAATTCTCAACCTATGACTGTCCGATAATCCAGTTCGGGGATTGGCCCACCGCCGCGCTCACCGCGGTTGGCGGGCGTAGTGCGTTCCCCGAAGCGGCGTCTTCCGTCCACCGCAACTGCTGGAGTCACAGTCATGAATCTCGAACGTCTTGGCGCAACACCCGAACTACGCGCCTCTCTCGCGCCCGGTCTTACCCTGGCGCGCGTCTCTTTCTCGCATCGCGACCAGTACCGCCTGATCGCCGATTCGTTAGAACTCGAAGGGGAGCCCAGCGGCGCCCTCTGGTACAACGCCGCCACGCGCGCCGCCATGCCGGTGGTGGGCGATTGGGTGGCCGCGCGCGTGATTGACGCCGGCCTGGCAATCGTCGAGGCCGTTCTGCCGCGCCGCACGCTGTTTGCCCGGCGAGCGGCCGGACGGCGGGAAGACCAACAGCCCATCGCGGCCAACATCGATGTGGTCTTCCTGGTATGCGGCCTGGATGGGGATTTCAACCTCCGCCGGCTGGAACGCTACCTGACGCTGGCCGCGGAAAGCGGGGCCGAGGCGGTGGTGGTGCTGAATAAGAGCGACCTCTGCGGCGACGTGGCCGCGCGGATTGCGGAGACTGCGGCGGTCGCGGGCGCGGCGCCGGTGGTGGCGGTGCACACGCGAGGCGCGGAGGGCATCGGTCCGCTGCGCCGGTATCTGACCGACGGACGCACGGCGGCGCTGCTAGGCTCTTCGGGTGTGGGGAAATCGTCGCTAGTGAACTGCCTGATGGGCGAGGATCGCCTGCGCACCGCTGAAGTGCGCGAACAGGACAGCCGCGGACGGCATACCACGACGTACCGGGAACTCATCGCACTGCCCGGGGGCGGCGCGCTAATCGACACTCCGGGGATGCGCGAACTCCAGCTTTGGGCGGGCGAGGACGCGGTGGACCGGACGTTCGATGAGATCGCGAGGTGGGCCGCGGAGTGCCGCTACCGCGATTGCACGCACGCGGGCGAGCAGGGGTGCGCCGTGCAAGGCGCGCTGGCCGATGGGGCGCTGGCACCCGACCGGTGGGAGAGCTACCGCAAACTGCGTGGGGAGGCGCAACGGCACGAGGCGCTGGCGAATTCGTCACTCGCCCTGGAACGTAAGAAGAAATGGAAACAGATCCACAAAGCTGCAAAGGAGATCTACAAGTTGCCGAAGCACAGGTAGAATCTAAGAAGAGGTACACATCTTATGGAAATCACCTGGCTCGGTCACGGTACCTTCCAATTCCGGCTCGCCTCCGGGCAAGTCATCGTCATGGACCCCTGGATTGAGGGCAACCCGTCATATCCCAAGGGGCACGAGATTTCGCGCGTCGATACGATTTGCATCTCGCACGGCCACTTCGACCATATCCACGACGCGATACCGCTGGCCGCGCGGTTCTCGCCCGAAGTGGTGGCGATCTATGAAACCGCCGCCTGGTTGGAATCCAAGGGCGTCAAGAATACCCGCGCCATGAACAAGGGCGGGTCGCAGAGAGTGGGCGAGGTCACGGTAACCATGACTCACGCCATCCACAGTTGCGGCATCCTGGACGAAGGCAAGATGGTTTACGGGGGCGAGGCAGCGGGATACGTGATGCGCTTTGCGGACAATCGCGCGCTCTACTTCGCGGGCGATACCAACGTCTTCTCCGATATGGCGCTGATCGAGCAGCTATACCACCCGGAACTGGCTTTCCTGCCTGTCGGCGACCTGTTCACGATGGGCCCCCGCGAGGCGGCACTCGCCTGCCGGCTGCTGCGCCCGAAGAAAGTAATCCCGATGCACTTCGGTACTTTTCCGCCGTTGACGGGCCGCCCCGACGACCTCCGCGAGCGTATTTCCGGGCTGGAAACCGCGGTGTGGCCGCTCGAACCCGGCAAGCCGGTAGAGTGGTAGGGTAGCGCCACCGCGGCGGGAACGTGTTTCAAAATACGCATCATCAATAATTCCGATTGGACGTTGGTCCTGGATAGAGTACTATTAGGACTAGACAGGCCTTGTTGCCCTTTCAAATTTCCCCCAAACAGGTGCACTATGGCGAACATTCTACTCATCGGCTTGGAATCCACGATGGCCGACGAACTCAGCAGGGTACTCGGCCAACTCGGACAAAGCGTGCAGACCGCGACCTCTGGCCTCGGTACGGCGGATTTCGGCGACATTCAACTGATTTTCGCACCCGAAGGGGATCTGGCGAGCATCCAGCGGAGCCGGCCGGGTGTGCCTGTAATCGTGGTTAGCCGCATGCCCGAAGTCAGCGCCTGGCTGAGTGCGTTGGAGCAGGGAGCCGCCGATTACTGTGGCGCCCCGTTCGAGGCCCGCCAGCTTCGTTGGGCGCTGAACTCATCGCTGGCCCGGCCAACCGCTTCGCCGCGTAGGGCAGCGGCCACGGCGGCTTGACAGACAACACAAACCGATCGTCTGTCCCACCGGCGCGCCATCCTCTATAATGAGATTTTCCAAACTGAAAGAAAATCTTATCGAAGAAGAGGAGCAATCATGGCTGCGAAGCGAATAGGTATTCTCACGGGCGGCGGCGACGTTCCGGGACTGAATTCCGTGAT
>JAPKZC010000044.1:0-2509 GCA_026394025.1 Candidatus Solibacter sp. | reverse complement strand
GGAATTCGCCGCGGCTGGGAGGGACTGACGCATGTCAACCTGCAGGATCCGGCGAGCCGCACCCGCTACGTGCTGCCGCTGAATCGAGAGAACACGCGCACCATCGATCGCACGGGCGGCACCTATCTGCACAGTTCGCGCACCAATCCGTCCAAGATGAAGAAACTGCCCCCGGTGCTCGAGGGGCAGGACTTCCCGGTGAACGAGTTTACTAAGAAGGGTGTGACCTCCAAAGTCTACGACGTGACGAAGGCTGTGCTCAAGAACATCGAAACGATGAACCTGGACTACCTGATCGCGATCGGCGGCGACGACACGCTGAGTTATGCCGCGGAACTTGACCGGCAGGGCTTCAACGTGATCGCGGTGCCGAAGACGATGGATAACGACGTGCAGAACACGGAGTACTGCATCGGGTTCTCCACCGCCATCACGCGCGCCATGGATGCCATTGAGCGGCAGCGGACGACGCTGGGCTCGCACGAGCGGGTCGGGCTGTTCCGGGTGTTCGGCCGCGACGCCGGCTACACCGCGCTGTACACGGCGTACGTCACCTCGGTACGGTGCTGCATTCCGGAATTCAAGGTGGATCTGCCCAAGCTGATCGAGCTATTAGTCACGGATAAGAAGAACAACCCGAGCAACTACTCGCTGGCCGTGCTGAGCGAGGGCGCCGAGTGGGTAGGCTACACAGTGAAGGAATACGGCGAGGCCGATGCGTTCGGACATCGCAAGAAGATGTCCGTGGCCGAAGACTTGAGCAACGAGATCAAGGCCGCCACCGGGGAAGAGACCATCGTCAGCGACCTGACGTACGATCTACGCTCCGGGAGCGCCGATTTCGTGGACCGCATGGTGGCCTCGACCTTCGCCGGGATGGCTATGGACGCGATTGCGAAAGGTGAGCACGGACTTATGACGGCCATCGCCAACGGTTGTTACCGGATGGTCGGGATTCCCGATCCCAAACTGGGACCCCGCCGCGTGGAAGTAGGCACGATGTACAACACCGAGCGTTACCGGCCCACCTACGACCAAAAGGTCGGGCTGCCGATTTTCCTTACGCGGGCATAGGGTTGGATTTGAACTGGAAGCGGCTTTTTTCCAGACGGATTTCCGTAGAGCCGGGCGCGCAACTCACCCCTGAGTTGCGCGCCCGCATTCAGACCTCGTTCGACGAAGCCGCGGGCGACGAGGAGCACTTTCCGTCCACCATCGATCCGCGCATCTATCACGTCAAGCTGATTCACGAACATCTGGGCAATTTGGCTGGCCGCCGAGTGCTGGACGTAGGCTGCGGCAAGGGCCGTTTCGCGCGCGTCTTCCAGGAACAGGAACCGCGCGCCGAGCTGTGGGGCCTGGATATCTCCGAGGAAATGCTGCGCTATGTCCCCGCCGGGATTCACACGCGCGCCGGCGCGATGACCGAGTTACCCTTCGAGGATGCCTTCTTCGACGGCGCCTACGCTACCGAGAGCCTGGAACACGCGGTGGAGATCGAGAAGGCGCTAAGCGAAATCTGCCGGGTAGTCAAACCCGGCGGCCGCATTGCGATCATCGATAAGAACGCCGAACACTGGGGCCGCCTAAGCACTCCGGAGTGGGAAAAATGGTTTTCCCGCAAGGAACTGGAACGCCTGTTGCGTCGCGATTGCCGGGAAGTTACGAGCCGCTTCGTGTCTTACTGGGAAGACGTGGAGCCGGACGGCCTGTTTCTGGCCTGGCTGGCGGTGAAGTAACACAACGCCCCACGAAGGCTCGGCTTGGGAGCAATTCTCCGTAAATCCACAGAGGGCTGTGGGGATTCTGCACGATTTGATTCAGCGATTTAGCAAGCGCGGCACCGACGACTACCACGGCTCGGCGTACGGGTTCTGCTTTACCACAAATGTTGGCGCGGCCAACAGTTGGAGCAACAATCACATCCGGTGACGGTGAATGGCGTGACTTACCAACCGGCGCAGTGCGGAACCAGCCTCTGCGATCCGCGCGGGATTGGCCTCAACCCGGTGGTTCAGAAGATCTGGCAGTATATGCCGATGCCGACCGATTTCACCGGGGCGGCTGGTGACGGCGTCAATGTGGGCGGCTACATCTCCACGGTTCGCGCGCCGCTGACTTCGAACGGCGCAACCGCTAGGCGCCGGTCTTCCCAGCCAGGGGTACACTTACGTGCTGAACACCGCCAACGGTTTCGGCAACTACAATGCGCTATTCGTCACCCACCGCATCCGCGATTTCCATGGGGTGACGGCCACCAGCAATTTCATGTGGGGCCGCGCACCAGGCATCGGCAACACGTCGCAGGCCACCAGTTCCAACACCGACCTGGACAACTACAACCTGCAGAACAACTACGGTCCGCAGAGCTACGACATCAAGTTCATCTACAACTTCTAAACACCCTGTAACGAGGTCACCACAAGGGGGCCGGACAACCGGCCCCCTTTTTCTTGCGACAATACATGCTGTGAAACGTGCGCTTTCCGCGGGTTTGCTGATCGGAGTG
>JAPKZC010000693.1 GCA_026394025.1 Candidatus Solibacter sp. | reverse complement strand
GGCCCGATGCCGGACGGCGAGTTGGTGCCTGACTGCGTAGTGAAATAGACATTCGGGTAAATGCCTGTGTCGCTGGAATTCGGCTGCGAGGTGAAGCGCCATTCGAAACCGCCTTTGAAGGTGTGCTTGCCACGAACAATGGTCAGGTTATCAGTGAATTGACGCACGGTCAGACCTCCTGATCTCGATGAAAATGAGTTGATCCCGATCACGGCGGAATGGCGGTGGAGTTCGGATTTCCCCCTTATACCAGCAGGGTAGGAATCGGCAGACTATCCGGGGAGTCAGTTGCCGGTTTCGTGGGTTTTCCTGATCCGGTTGGACCAGCAGATGGGATCAGGAGTAACGTTCGTGTAACGTGCATCCAAGATATTGATATTTCGATAGTTGTGTCATAATGGGCGACCAGATTGTTGCGACCGATTGGTGCCCATGTGGTATCAGGAAGTCTGGGGAACAAATCCGGATCGCGCTTGCCCGGGTCAGAGTCCCCGACACTCCCGTCCACGCGGTCAAAGGCGCCGACGGGGATCATCTCTGTTTCCACGAAAGGCCAGAATCACCGGGCGAGATCAGGAGGTCTGACGGTGGGGCTGCGGCTCGAACCGAAGGCCGGATTCAGGGGGTCGGTCCAGGAGTTGGCCAGAAACATGGCGCCGGGGAGGCGCGCCGGAGAGAGGGAGTCCCAGGCGTACCAGTAGTAGCCGGTGCGGAGTTCGTTGACCAGGCGTGTGGTGAGGGCCCAGTCCGAACCGATGGCGTACGCCCACTTATCCCCTCCCTGCGTGCCTGACGGCTGGCCGGGAAAGCGGGCGTCCTTTTCGTTGGGGGTGTCGATCATCGACGAACGGCCCCACGTGTAGCGGAAAAAAACGCGGTGGCCGCTCCAGAGGTTGTGGTCGGCCTTCAAGTTGAACTGGTCGCCGTATTGTCCGGCGGGATTATTGAATCGGAAGCCGGCGTTGTTTAATCCGTCGCCCAGGGAATTGTTGTTGGGGGCCGGCAAAAGCTCGAGAGTTTCTCTCACTTTCGGGTCGATGCCTCTGCCTTTGGGGTCGTTACGGACGATGTCAGACTTGCCGATCTCCGTACTGTCGGGAAGCTTCCAGCGAAACAAGCCGGCCTTGGCTTCCGGCGTCATAACGAGGCGGTGGCGCTCCTTCTCCTGCGCGGTGCGATTTCCCTGATAGTCGCCGAAGAAGAAGGTCTTCTCGCGGCGAATTGGCCCGCCCAGCGAACCGCCGAACACGTTCCGGATGAAAACCAAGCGATCCAGGCCGGTGGAATTGCCGAAGAAGGTGTTGGCGTTGAGCACCGTGTTGCGGTGATACTCGAACAGGCTTCCGTGCAAGGCGTTTCCGCCGGAGCGGGTGATCATTTCGATCTGGCCGCCCGCGCTGCGGCCGTACTCGGCCTGGCCGCCGCTGGTGACCATGCGGAATTCCTCGACCGAATCAGGGCTGTTGGCTGCAATCGACAAAAGCAGCCGCGGCGTGACGCTGTCGTTCATGTCAATGCCGTCCAATCTGGTGTTATTGGATCCCGTCCGCGTGCCGTTCACGCGCGAGAGTGAATACCAGTCGGCCGGATCGATTTGAACGCCCGGATTAAAGATGGCCAGGGTGATCGGCGTGCGTTCCATTTGCGGGAGCACATCGATTTCCCGCAGCGTGGTGGCGCGCGCGATCTGGGCGTCGTTGATCTGGACGCGCTCCGCGCCGGCCTTCACCTCGATGCTCTCCGTGACCGCGCCGACCTCCAGCGTTACGGTCTCCGATATCGTGTCGCCTACATTGAGCACGAGACCGGACACCACCGCCTTGCGGAACCCCGCGGCCTCCACGCTGAGCGTGTATAAGCCCGGCGGCAAGGATGGAAAGGCGAAGCGGCCTTCGATGCTGGCAAGCCCCACCGCGCGCGCTTCGGTTCGCGCATTAACCACCGTCACCCGGGCGCCTGGAACGAAGGAGCTCGTCGAGTCCAGAACCACGCCT
>JAPKZC010001083.1 GCA_026394025.1 Candidatus Solibacter sp. | reverse complement strand
GCCACGTAGACGTTGCCGTTGGCGTCCACCGCGACGCCCCACGGCTGGTTCAACCGGGCATCCAACGCCAGCCAACCATCGCCCGAGTAACAGCACGTCCCGTTGCCCGCGATGGTGGTCAGCAGTGCGCCCGGCGACACGCGGCGCACCCGGCGATTGCCGGTGTCGGCGATGTACAGGTTGCCCGCGCGATCCACCGCGACGCCCCGCGGGTCGACTAGCGCGCCTCCCGTATTCACAGTCGTAATCGTCCCCGTGGCGTCGATCCGCCGCACCTGGTTGTTCCCGGTATCCGCCACGTAGACGTTGCCGCTCAGGTCCACCGCCACCCCGTGGGGGTGGCTCAGACGCGCGTGAGCGGCTGGCCCGCCGTCGCCGCTGAAGCCCGGATTGCCGTTGCCCGCCAGGGTAGTGATGACACCATCCGGCGTCACCATACGCACCGCGTGGTCCAAGGTGTCCGCGATGTAGAGGTTGCCCGCCGCGTCGACCGCCACGCCTTCCGGCAGGTTCACGCTGCCCTTGGTTGCCGGTCCGCCGTCGCCGAAATAGCTGGCGTTGCCATTGCCCGCGACGGTGAAAAGGTTGCCGCCCGGCTGCGCCTTCCGCACCCGGCTATTCGCCGTATCCGCAACATACCAGTTACCCAGCGCATCGGCCGCAATTCCGGTGGGACGATTGAGCAGGGCGGCGGGCGGCAGTCCGACTTCGCCATTGAACCCGGCCGTTCCGCTGCCCGCCAGGGTAGTGATGGGGCCGCCCGGTGTCACCGCGCGCACCCGTTGGTTCTGCGTATCCGTGATATACACAACCCCGTATGGGCCCACCGCCACGCCGGACGGGCCGTTGAGTTGGGCCGACGTCGCCAAGGTTCCATCGCGCGAGTAGTTCGGTATGCCGTTCCCGGCAAGCGTGGTGAGTATGCCCGCCGTTGAGACCTTCCAAACCTTGTATCCGCCCACCGCCAGCCCGGTGCCTGAGCCGATCCCGGCCTCCACGAAGTAGATGGTGCCACTGCGATCGACGGCCACGCCGGTGGGCCCTTCCAGGCGTGCGTTGACCGCGGCTTCGCCCTCGATCAGCGGAGCGCCGTTGGTTCTGCCCGCCACGGTAGTGATGATCCCGCTGGCCACCACGCGGACCTTGCTGTTGCCGAAGTCGGCGATGTACAGATTCCCCGCGCGGTCCAAAGCTACATCCGTTGGCAGCGAGATGGCGGCGCTCGTCGCCGGGCCACCATCGCCGCTGAAGATGCCGGTGGAGCCCACGCCGGCCACGGTGGTGATGTTGCCGCTGGCGCCCACACGGCGTATGCGCCCGTTGAAAGTGTCCGCGATGTACAGGATTCCCGCGGCGTCCACGGCCACGCCCTCGGGTCCGTTCAACCACGCATTGCGCGCGGCTTCGCCATCGCCCAGATAGCCGCGCGTGCCGGTGCCGGCCACCGTCGAAATGACGCCGTCCGGCGATACCTTTCGCACTGCCTCATTCTTCGTGTCGGCGATGTACAGATTGCCGGCGGCGTCCACGGCGATGCCGAACGGGCCATTGATCCGCGCGCTGGTGGCAGCGCCGCCGTCGCCCGCGAACCCCGGTGTTCCGCTGCCCGCCACGGTGGTGATAGTCCCGTTGGCCGCAATCCTGCGCACAACGGAGGCGTCCCGGTCCGCCACGAATACGTCGCCCGCGGCATCGATCGCGATGCCCATGGGGAAGTTCAACTGCGCGGTGGCCGCCGGTCCGCCGTCCCCGGAATTCCCGGCGCGCCCATTACCCGCGAAGCGCGTGAGCGTGCCGCCGGCATCCACTTTGAACACCGAGTGCAGGCTGCCGAAGTAGACGTTGCCCGCCGCATCCGTGGCCAGGCGCGTGGGATCTCCGATGGAAGCTGCCAGGGCGAGGGCGGGCGTTGCCGGAGGCGCACCGCCAGCGATAGTCGATATCACGTACTGCTGCGCCCAGACGCTACCACCGAACAGCAGACAACCCAGTACTCGATGAGCCCGCATTAGTTCCTTATTCCACCATGCGCAGCCGCAGTTCCCGCAAGTTGCGCAAGAGCAGGTCCGGCTGCAAAGTTTCAAGTTCCCCGACGGGTGTAATCCCCGTCTTTACCGAAATCGCCCGAATCCGGTTGGCGCGCGCCGCCTGAATATCCTGCGGCGCATCGCCGATCAGCGAGACCGCCGCGTCGCGCCCGATCCACCCGCGCCCGCGAGCCTCGCGGATCGCCAGCCTTGCCAGCCCCGCGCGATTCTTCGCCATCTCTCCGAAGGCGCCGAAACGGAAGTATCCATGGAGCCCCGCGCGCTCCAGCTTGCGCCACCCGATGCGGGTCAGATACCCGGTCACCAGGCCCAGCAGCACGCCGCGCCGCGTCAGCCGGTCGAGCACCGGCACCACGCCCGGG
>JAPKZC010000481.1:2656-14833 GCA_026394025.1 Candidatus Solibacter sp. | reverse complement strand
CGTAGACATCGAAGCTCTCGATGTACTGGCGCGCGGTCTCGAAAAGCGACCGCGTCACCTCAAATGCAAGTTGCCGGTTGCGGACCTTGAACAGGGCACTTTCCACAGCGAACGGCGAGCCATACCTCGCAGCCAGCCGGTCTTCGATGGCGCCCGAACCGAAGCAGCAGACGTGCTCGGCCTCGCCCTTCACCAAGGCCAGGCACGGGCTCACGGCATGCGTCGCGTAGTGCATGGGCGGCAGGCCCTCCCAGTAGCCGGGCCAGCCCGCCATTTCCTGCTGATGGCTGCCGCGCATGAACTGGACGCGACCTAGTTGCCCGGTGTCGCGCAGTTCGCGGACGAAGAGGAATTCGCGGGTGTAGATCGCGGTTTCCATCATCATGTAGTTGCGCCCGGACTCCCGGGCGGCGCACACGATTTCCCGGCACTCGGCCACGCTGGTGGCCGCAGGGACCGCACACGCCACGTGTTTCCCCGCACGCAGCGCCGCAATCGCCTGCGGCGCGTGCAGGTGGATTGGCGAGTTTATGTGCACCGCATCCACGGCGGGATCACAGAGCAGTTCGTCGAAGCTCTGGTAGCGGACGGCGACTCCGCACTGGTCGCCGACTTCGTCGAGCTTCTCCCTGGTACGCTGGCAGACAGCGTACATGTTGGCGCAGGGGTGGATCTGGTAGATCGGGATGAACTCCTTGCCGAAGCCGAGCCCCACGATTGCAATATTGAGCTTGCTAGCCATCGTCTGTTACTCCATAACGGGCGGAATGCGCAAGTTGAGTGAAATCATCCGCGCCGTAACAGCTTTCAGTACTTTCGGTTGCCCACCGTCACGCGGCAGACATCATAGCCTTGCAGCACCACCGGGAGCGAACCGCCGCGGACGCTGACGTTCCGAGAGGGGCGATCCCCACATTGCTGCGCGGCGGAGGTGCCGCCCGGTAGTCGCACATTCGCACTAACTGGCGCGACCCACAGGACCACCGACTTCTGCGATTGCACCGCGAAGGCCTCCACAGGAGAACGGCCGGGGACGCCCGGCTCGATCAAGATGGGCGAACCCGAGTAAGCTCCCAATTCATCCAGCATGCGGCGGCCAGGGCCGGGCGCGAGATCGAACATGGCCTCGTCGACGCCGGCAAGGGCGAGTTGCTTGATCGCGGCGGCGGTCCAAGCCGCGGCGAAAGCGGTTTGGTCGCGCGGATCAGCCGTTGTGCGCGGGTAGGGTATGTGGAAACTGACGGGTGCGATGCGGAGCCGCGCGGACGGGGAGATGGCACGGGCTGTGGCGGCCTGGTCCGCGATGGTGGCCAGGTTTTCAAACTGGGTATCGTCGTCGAAGAGGTTCACAGCGCTGCAATAGGGCCAAGCGAGGACCTCCGCATCTTTGAATTGTGCCTTGCCCTTGTTCAGGTCGTTGAAAAAGCCCTTCTTCGCGGTGGCATCCAGCGGCAGAAAGCGCGGTACTTTGGCATTCGCCGGAGGCGCACCGACCTCAACTACCACGGTCTTGGTTGCGGCCACCGTGGCAGGCATGGCGTTCTTCACTTCCAGTGTGAGGGTCTGCTCGCCATGCCCACCGGCGGTGATGCGCGGGTATGGGAAGTTCATCCCGGAAGACGCTTTGAACGAGCTGTCGCCGAAGTTGCGCTGATCTTCCATGCCGAACGCCTCTGGAGACAGCGTGGTGGAGACCTCGATTCCGCCTTGGGTGGTGTAGCGTAGCGTGTGGAACCTGGGGGCCCAAAGCTCGGACTGGATGCGGGCAGGGAATAGGCTCGGTGAAACCGCGCCAACGGCGTCGATGAGTTCGATCTCCTGGCCGGCCAGCGATGCCGCTCCGTAGTGCACACAGAGACCGAAGCGGTTGAAACGGAAATCGGCGCCGGCCTGACCTCGGACGCTGTAAGTGATACGGCCCGACGCAGTTCCCACGATCTCGGCTTGCCACTGGAAGTTGACTGGGTCTCTCCGGACGAGGGCCTTGATTTCAATGCGGAAACTGTCGGCTTTGCGCTGGATGTCCACGTGTTGAAATTCAGAAGCAACGGTGTCCCAGCGGGGATCGCGCAGAGAAAAATAGATGCGGCGGACGACCTCCTTGTCGCCCACCGTGATGTAACGCAGTTCGCCATCGGCGAATTTCATGTGGAGCGGACCGGCGACCAGGCTGGACTCCGTGGGGACAGGTTGCATCGTTTGGGGATCTCCGATTAGGGGGGCCGTCGTTACCGCCGTGATTCCCATGAAAAGGATGGCGGCGGCGAGGGGGCTGGGAAGTTTCCGCATGGCGTCAGCTAGGGTTGCTTCCTTCCAATCGCGTACAGGCGTGACGCAGTGCGCAGGTAGATGCGTCCGCCGGAGACAGCCAGCGACGCCTGCACCCGGTCGCCGATCGGATTTCGCGAGAGTTCCTTGAACTCCGGACCGTGGGCGATCACCGTCGTCTCGCCTTGATCGGAGGTGAAGTAGATGCGGCCTTCCGCCAGCAACGGCGACGACGAGTAGTTGCCGCCGATGCGAGCCTGCCACACGATCTCGCCGGTAGCGGCGCGGAAGCACCACGCCACGCCATTGGTGGTGATCGAGTACAGGTACGGGGCGGCGTAGAGAAACGAACTGATCATCGGTACGCCCTTGGTCTGCTCCCAGGCGATCTCACCACCGGGCCTGAAGGCGCGGATGGTGGGCTTCTCAAACCCCGAGGCGGTAAAGATGAGGCCTTCCCCAACGACCGGGGAAGGCACCACACCCTCGCCTTGGCTGAAGGCGTTCCACAGGCGCTCGCCGGAAACGGGATTGTGGCCCTGTACCACGCCACCGGCGCTGCTGATCAGTTGCAGCGCTCCGTCGATGGAAAGGAAGGTGGGGGTCCCGTGCCCGAGGCGCGACATGCCGCGGCCCGTCTTCCAGGAAACTTTGCCGGTGGCGGCGTCGAGCGCGACTACGAAGGAGCGGTCCCAAGGAATCAGCCAGCCGAGTTTCTTCTCTTCGCCGTTCTCGCCGCTGGAGGACTGGTCGCGCGCCATGATGAGGCGGCCGTCGTGCAGCACGGGCGATCCGCCCATGCCGTGCTGGCTGTAGTAAGGGAGCTCGCGATTCGTCCAGAGGGTCTTGCCCCGGTGGTCGAGCGCGGCCACGCCGCCGCCGCCGAAGACGGCGTAAACCCGCTCGGCATCGGCCACAGGGGTCGGTGTCGCGTAGGAGTTGCGGTCCTCCTTCCGCGCGAGGGTCTGACGGAATACCTCGGTCTCCCACAACTTCTTGCCCGCGGCTGCATCGTAGGCCAGGACACGGCAGGAGGCGCCGCCTTCGGTGGCCGTAGTGACGAAGACGAGGTTTCCTCTGACGATGGGGGACGACCAGGATTCGCCCGGCACATCGACGCTCCAGGCGATTCCCGCTTCCGCCGTCCACCGGAGCGCGAGGTTGCGTTCGGCGGAGACACCCTGTCGCGAAGGACCGCGGAAACACGGCCAATCCTCGCCCGGCAGCGTGGCAGCGGCGGCCAGCAAGAGGAGAACGGCACGCAGGAGAACAGCCGGCCGGAAAGCTCGGACGGGATCGCGGTAGACGGGGATGAACTCCTTGCCGAACCCCGTCCCCACAACGGCAACGTTGACCTCCTCAATGCTCATAGCGGCTCCTAGAACTGCAAGCGGACCGCAAGTTGCACCAAGCGCGCCGGACGGGCCGCGGTCACGGTGCCGAACAGCGCGTTCGTCTGGTTGCCGCTAGGATCGAAGCGCGTGGTGGTATTCACGCCGGACCACTGCGAGTGGTTGAACGCGTTGTACCCTTCGCCGCGCAACTGCAGAATCCGGGTCTCCTTCCCCAGATGGAAGTTCTTGAACAGCGAGATGTCCCAGGAGTTGATGCCGGGTCCGCGAAACACGTCCTTGGGCGCGTTACCGAACGTGTTCTTTGCCGGGCGCGCAAATACGCTCGTGTTGAAGAACTGATCGAACGTGCGCTCACCCCAGGCTTTCTGTGCCTTGCCGGTCACGATCACGCGGGCGCCGTCGCCGCCGCCGGTGATGTTCGCGCCATCGGTGGTGCTCAGCCCGATGCCCGCCGGGAAGCCGCTGGCGAACGTGGTCACGCCGGAGATCTCCCAGTCGTCGAGCGCGAGCCGCGAGAACAGGTTGTTCCAGCGGCGGCTCACCTTGGGCAGATCGTAGACGTAGTTGGCGACAAAGACGTGCGTCTGGTCGAACCCGGCCTTGCCGTAATTCCACACGCGCGGGTTGATGTAGGTGGCGACGACAGCGCCGTCGTTATCGCCGAGGTCCATGGTCTTCGACCAGGTATAGGAAATGCCGAACTCCAGGCGTTTGGTGAAGCGGCGGTTGAGGCTTGTCTGCAACGAGTTGTAGCTGGAGTTGCCCGAATGCTGGACATAGGTAACACTGCCCAGGCCCGGATACGGGCGAAAGAAATTATCGTTCAGCGGCAGGCCGGTCGTGGAATCGGTGTTCTGCGCCAGGAATTGCGAGCCGTAGGGCACCGTGTTGATGGCGACGCCCTGCATGAGGTGGCGCGCCACATTCCCCACATAGCCGGCCGTCAGAACGGCGCCGCGCCCGATATCGCGCTGTACCGTGAGGCTGTAGTTGTAGACGGAAGGCACGTGGGGATCGAGTTCGTTCCCGCGCACGCTCTGCGGCGTCAACGCGCCGCTCGAGTTGAGGAACGTGTTCAGGTTGCCGTAGTAGTAAGTGGGATTGAGCGTCACCGGCGCCATCACCAGGTTGGAGTAGGTGGTGGGGTCGGCGCTCGGCACCATTTCCTTGGTGATGCCGAAGCCGCCGCGCACCGACGTCTTCCCGTTGCCGAACACGTCCCAGGCGAATCCCAGCCGCGGCGAGATCTGCACCGGGCGGACCTTGATGAAGCCGCGGGGATAGCGCGTGTCCGCCGACGTGATCAGGCCGTTGAGCGGATCGCCCGTGCCCGCCACGAAGGTGCCGATCAGCACGGCCGGCACCAGCGCGCCGGTCACCGGGTTCATGCCTACGCGCGCCCCGGTCGCGTCCTTGGCCGGCTTGATGAGCTGCGGAGCTTTCGAGCGGTCGTAGGTGCCCAGGGCGAACTCGCTGCCATTCCCGTTGGTCCACTGGTACGGCGTGGACCAGGAGAAGCGCACCCCGTAGTCCACCGTGAAGTGGCGCGACACCTTCCAGCCATCCTGCACGAACCACTCCCAGAGCGTCAATTCCACCGGAGCGGACACCCGGTTGGTGGATTCCGTGTACGAGGAGAAATTGCCCAGCGCGGCGTTAGAGAACGCGAAGTTGGAGTCCAACGGATTGGTGGTGTCCCTGCCAAAGCTGAACGAGCCGCCGAAATTGCTCTGGTAGCCCTTGTCGGTCCACGTGTGCTGGTAAAGGGCGCCGGCCTTGATCAGGTGCCGGCCGTGGGTAATCGAGAAGTTGTCCCGGCCCTCCCATGCCTTGGCCAGTGCGTGAATCGGCAGGCGGCCGTCGTAGCTGATATTGGGCGCGCCGGTCACGCCGCTAAACGACGCTTGGGGAATGATGTTGAGCGGATTCTGGCGCGGGTTAAACTGGCCCATGGTGATGCCGAGTTTGGTCCGGCTCACCGCATCGTAGGCGCTCTCGGGAAGCAGTGCCTGTTCAGCGGAATCGTGGAAGCCCACGCTGAACTCATTGAGCAGCGCCGGCGTCAGAGTCTTGGTGTAGGTCAGGTTCACCGAGTGGGTGGGCCAGAAGTAGTCGGACTTGAACATCGGCCAGTTGGAGTTGAATGCGGCGAGCGATTGATACCCCTTTCGGTCGCTGCTGAACTGCGTCAGGCGGATGCTCAGGCGGTCCTTATCGGTGAGGCTGTAGTCCACCTTCAGGTTCTCGGTGTACTTGGGCTGGCTGGTGATCTCCTGGAACTGGTAATTGTAGTTGCCGCCGGTAATCGTGCGATTGACGAAGTTGGGGAGCGGGAACAGACTGAGGATCCTGAGGCCGTTCTGCTCCAAACGGTTCGCGGGAATGACGTTGCCCGGAAATGCCGTGCGGGTTGTCGGGTCAATCACCGGAATCAGCGCGTTATTGAGATCGACGGTTTGCGAGAAGTTGCCCTGGCGCTCGAGCGCGGTCGGCATGGTCACCTGCCACGGGTTCTGCGGCTGCCGGATGCTCCAACCTTCGGCGGAGAAAAAGAAAAACAGCTTGTTCCTCGCGGTATTGAATTTCCGGGGAACATAGATGGGGCCGCCTAGCGTGATTCCCAGGTTCGCGTAGCGGTACAGCGGCCGCAACAGGTTGTTGCGGTTGCTGAAGAAGTTGTTGGCGTTCAGGTCCTCGTTGCGCAGGAACGAATACACGCTGCCGTGAAACTGGTTGGTCCCCGACTTCGTAATGAAGCTGACGAACGCTCCGGAACTCCTCCCGTACTCGGCCTGGTAGGTGTTCTGCAGCACGCGGGCTTCGCCGATGGAATCGAAGCTGACCACCCCTTCGTTGAGCGAGTTGTCGAACGGATTGGTGGTGGATTGACCGTCCAGCGAAATGGCATTCCAGTCTTTGCGGACCCCGCTGATGTTGGGCGTGGTGGACCCGAACGTTCCGCCCAGCGACGGCGTGTCGGCCCACCCGGTGGTCAGCACTACCCCCGGCAAGAGGCGCAACAGCGACGTGGCGTCGCGCGCCTGCGATTGAATTCTCTCGAACTGCTTCCCGGAAATTACGTTCTGCAAGTCGGCGGATTCGGTTTCGACCACGCTGCCTTCCGCCGACACCGTCACCTTTTCGGTGACCTGCCCGACGTTCATCGTGATCGCCAGGCTGAGGTTCTGGCCGACGGCGAGCACCTGCCCGGTGCGCTCAAAGGCACGGAAACCGGGCTGTTCCGCGGTGATGGTGTAGGTGGCGGGAGGGATGCCACCGAAGACGAAGATTCCGGCTTCGTTGGATTTGGTTTCGCGGACCTGCCCGGTTCCTTCGCTGGTGAGTCTGACAGAGACGTTGGGCATGGCTGAACCCGAAGGATCCGAAAGCGTTCCGCGGATCTCGCCGGTCACCAATTGGGCAAGAGCCGATATGGCGGCCATGCAAAGCACGGCGATCGTCTGCAGGAAAGTGCGGTTCTGAGTCTGCATCTTCACTAACCTCCACGCACCGATTGGAACATCGGTCGTATGAGAATGAGGTTACGAGAGGTGCCCGGCAATTACTATGAAGATCGCACCAAACTTTCTGGCAAAAACACCAGATGGAGTGGACTGGCGGTGACCCGGGAATAAGACTATTTTCAGAACCAGCAGCACGATCCTCATAGCGTTTGGGCGCGCGCGGAATTAGACTAAGCGGCGATACCGGTCCAGCGGGGACCCGGCAGTTGGAGGTGTGGCTTGCGAAGACGAGATCTGATGTCGCTGATGGCGCTTGCGCCCGCAATTCCGGCGCGGATGGCGCTGGCCCAGGAAAAGGCGGAGCGCGCAACACGCGGCCTGCCCTCACCCAAAATCAAGGATGTGAGCGCGATTGCCACGCAGCCCGGCGGCTCGCGCCTGGTCGTGGTCAAGATCACTACCGACCAGGATGGGCTGTTCGGCTATGGCTGCGCGACCTTCACGCAGCGCGCGGACCTGGTGGTCCCGGCGGTGGAGAAATACCTCAAGCCGTTCCTGATCGGCAAGCCGGCGGACCGGATTGAAGACACGTGGCAATCCTGCTACGACAGCTCCTATTGGAAGAACGGGCCGGTACTGAACAACGCGATCAGCGGGGTGGATCAGGCGCTGTGGGATATCAAGGGCCGCATGGCCGGAATGCCCGTCTACCAGTTGTTGGGTGGCAAGTGCCGCGAGGCGTGCGCGTGCTACACCAGCGTGGGCGGCAACGAGATTCCGCAAGTCATCGAATCGGCGAAGCGGGCGATGGCGCAGGGTTTCCAGTATATCCGGCTGCAAATCGGCGTGCCGGGGATGGCGGCGTACGGCGCGGGCGGCGGGATGGCCACCAAGATCAAGGCGCTGCACGAGCGTCCGGTATTCGAACCTGGGCCTTACATCCGCCGCGCAGTCAAGATGCTGCACGAGTGCCGCAAGGCGCTGGGTGACGACGTCGAATTGTTGCACGACATTCACGAGCGCGTATCGCCGCGCGAGGCGGTGCAGATGGCTAAGGACGTGGAAGACGTCAAGCTGTTCTATCTGGAGGACGCGCTTTCGCCGGAAGATATCGCCTACTTCCGGCAGATCCGGCAGCAGTGCACCACTGCGCTCGCCATGGGCGAGTTGTTCAACAGCCCGCATGAATGGATGCCGTTGATGTCGGAGCGGTTAATCGATTACATCCGCATCCACATTTCGCAGGCCGGAGGACTGACCCCGTGCCGCAAGATCGCGATTCTGGGCGAGTTGTTCGGGGTGAAGACTGCATGGCACGGACCTGGCGATGTATCACCGATCGGCCACGCCTGCAATCTCCACCTGGGGCTGGCAAGCTATAACTTCGGGGTCACGGAAGGCGGGATCATTCGCGGGAGAGAAGCGGAGGTGTTCAAAGGTAACGCCACCTTCAAAGACGGATATCTGTGGGCCTCGGACGCGCCGGGTTGGGGCATTGAAGTGGATGAGAAGCTCGCCAAGACGTTCCCCTTCCGGGAGGGCGGATTGAACGGCGGCTGGGGCGATGTGCGCAGGCTGGATGGTACGGTAATCAAGCAATGATACGTATCGCGGCTATCTTCCTGTTGGCCGGCGCGGCATTCGCCGCGGACGATGTGGCGGGCCAAGGCGCGCGGCGCGGTCCGGCGTTTCTCGACAAGGCGTCCATCTACCAGATCTGGATGCGTTCCTTTACCCCCGAAGGCACGCTCAAGGCCGCGGCGGTACGGCTGCCGCACATTGCCAGCCTCGGCGCGACGCTGGTTTACCTCAGTCCCATCCACGTTCAGTCGCAGGTTGGCGGCTTTTCGAATCCGTACCGCATCAGGGACTACTACCACATCGACCCGGAATACGGTACGGAGCAGGACCTCAGGGAGTTCCTCGCGGCGGCGCACCGGCTCGGGCTCAAGGTGATGATGGACATTGTCTACTATCACACCGCGCCGGACAGCGTGATGATGGCGACTCCCGAGTACTACATGCACAAGGACGGCGAGATCGTGCTGGGAACGTGGAAGCTTCCCCGTCCCGATTTCGGCAATCCGAAACTGCGCCGCTACTTGATCGACAACCTGCTTCACTGGGCGCGCGACTTCGGCTTCGACGGTTTCCGCTGCGATGTTTCCTCGGGGATTCCGGTGGACTTCTGGGAGGAGGCGCGTGCCGAGCTCGACAAGGTCAATCCCAATCTGGTCATGCTGGCCGAGTCCGAGGTTCCCGCGGAACTTCTCAAGGCCTTCGACATCATCTACGCCTTCTCCCACCAGAGCACGCTCAGGCAGGTCTTCCGCGACGGCGAACCGGCGTCGCGGATCCGCGCCCAATGGGAGAAGGCGCACGCGGCGTTCCCGCGGGGCGCCCGCTTGGTGCGCGCCAGCGATAATCACGATCAGAAGCGCGGGATTGTCGATCTCAGCGAGAAGGGCGCGCGGGCGGCCGCGGTTCTCAACTTCACGCTCGACGGCATTCCGCTTGTCTACAACGGCCAGGAGATCAATGACACGGTGCTGACGGACCCATCAATCGCACTACCCGCTGCGCTGGGAGTTGGACAAGGCGCCCGGGCAGGCGGGCTCCGGGCTGGTCAACGGGCAGAAGGCCACGGTCGCGTGGTACCGGCGCCTGTTCGAACTGCGTTCGCAACAACCCGCGCTTACGGCCGGCGAGGTGGTGTGGAGCGCGAACAGCCAGCCGGACTCCGTGATCAGCTACCGGCGCGGCACAGGTCCGGACGCCATCGTCGTAGTGATTAACGCATCCAATCGCAAACTGCAGGGCACTATCGAAGCCACGGGCGAGTATGTCCCGCTGGTGTCCGGTACGGGCGACAAGCTCGAAGGCGGCCGGTTTCAACTCGGCGCGTTCGGGTACGTGGTCGGCAGACAGAAGTAGAAAGGAGGGCATATGAAACGCCGGGATTTATGGAAAGGCATTTTGGCCGGGTCACTGATCCCAGCCGCTGCCGCGCAGGAGACGGCGCAGCGCACGAAGGGACTGCCGCCACTCACCATCAAAGACGTGAAAGTGATCACTACCAGCGGCGGACGCCGTTCGCGCTGGGTTTTCCTCAAGATCATCACCAACGAGGCGGGGCTGTGGGGGATCGGTTCGGCCAACAACCAGTACCAGACCTACGCGGTGATCACGGCGTTGGAAAAGCACCTCAAGCCGTGGCTGATCGGGAAGGATCCCAACCGTATCGAGGACTTGTGGCAGAGTTGCAACCTGAAGACGTACTGGCGCGGCGGCCCGATCAATAACAACGTGGTCAGCGCGATGGACGAGGCGCTGTGGGATATCAAGGCGAAGCGCGCCAATATGCCGCTCTACGAACTGCTGGGCGGCAAGGCGCGCGACGGCGTGGCATGCTACGACCACGTCGGCGGGCGCACGAAGGAGATTGCGGCGGAGAGCGTGCAGGCGTCGCTGGAGAAAGGCTACCGCCACATGCGAGTACAGTACGGCGAAGGCGGCTACGGCGGCGGAGGCTTCCTGCGGCCCAGCGAGGGGAGCCGGCCGGAAGGCGGGTATCAGGGGTGGGCCTTCGACGAGGACGTTTATGTCGATACCATTCCGCGCGTTTTCGACTATGTCCGCTCCAAGGTGGGATTTGGGCCGAAGTTGCTGCACGACGTGCACTCGCATCTCACCGGTTCCAACGCGGTCCTGTTCGCCAAACGCATGGAGCCGTACAGCCTGTATTTCGTGGAGGACCTGCTTGCCCCCGAGAATATCGCCTGGTACCGACAGGTGCGGCAAGCCTGCGCCACGCCGCAGGCCGTGGGCGAAGTGTTCTCCAACCCGCACGAGTATCTTCCGTTGATTACCGAGCGATTGATCGATTTCTGCCGGACGCGGGTTTCGGCGATCGGTGGCATCACGCAGGCCAAGAAGATCGCGACTTTGTGTGAAGTGTTTGGCTGCAAGACGGCGTGGCAGGAAGGCGGCGAGAACGACCCGGTGAATCAGATGGCCAGCTACCACGTGGATATTTCGAGCACGGCCTTCGGCATCCAGGAAGAGAACAGCTTTCCGCCGGTGTCGCACGAGATTCTGCCGGGCACGGGGCAGATTCGCAAGGGATATCTGTATGGCAGTGGCGCGCCTGGGCTGGGCCTGGATATCAACGAGGAACTGGCCGCCAAATATCCCCTGGAGAACATCCCGAACGGGGGGCCGTACGGGACGGATCGCGGTGTGGATGGAAAGGTGATCTGGCCATGAACCGGCGTCAATTTCTGTGCAGCCTGGCGGGCGTTCCGGTATTCTTTGAAGGCTTTCGCGCGATGGCCGCGCCCCTGCGCAAGAAGGTGAAGATCACCGATGTGAAGGTGATGCTGGTGAAGGGCGTGAATTTCGTCCACCCCATGGTGAAGATCGAGACCGACGCCGGCATCAGCGGGATCGGCGAATCGTACTGGGGGGCTGGGATCAAAGAGCTGATGCTGGCCTATTGCCGTCCGGTGCTCATGGGACAGGATCCGTTGGCGATCGATGTGCTGTATACGAAGATGATCGCGATGGGCAGCGGCGCCGGGTCGATTGCCGGGGCTACGGTGACGGCTGTGAGCGGCGTCGAGATCGCGCTGTGGGATCTTGCCGGCAAGCTTCTGGATGCGCCGGTGTACGAACTGCTCGGGGGGCGGTTCCGCGACAGCGTCCGCGCCTACTGGACGGCGGGCCCGCGGGGGATCGACATGGCGGCGATGAAGCAGTTCGCGGAAGCCTTGAAGGCGCATCCTTTCGGGTTCACCGCGATGAAAGTGGATCTGCGGCGCCGCGCCGACCCGCACGAACCGCGCGTGGCGCGCAGCCTCTCGCGGCACCTCAGCACTGCGGAGCTGAAGGACAACGAACGCTATTATTCGAACCTGCGCGAGGCGGTGGGCGACGACTACGAGTTCTCGGTGCATTGCCACTGGGAGTTCGATCTGCCGGACGCGCTGGCGCTGGCGCGCGCCGTGGCGCCTGCTCGTCCCTGGTGGCTGGAAGACCCGATGCCGCCGGAGTTCTCCGATTCGTGGACCAAGCTCACTGCGGCCTCGCCG
>JAPKZC010000481.1:0-2617 GCA_026394025.1 Candidatus Solibacter sp. | reverse complement strand
CCGATTCTCACGGGCGAGAACCTGTATACCCGGCACGGGTTCCAGCCGTTCATTACGAATGGCGGATGCCACTTGATACAGATTGACATTCCGAAGGCGGGCGGCTTGCTGGAGTCCAAGAAGATCGCTGACATGGCCGACACGTATTACCTTCCGGTGTGCGCGCACAATGTGGCGAGCCCGCTGGGCACCATGGCGTCGGCCCACTGCGCCGCGTCCATCCGCAACTTCCGGGCGCACGAAAGCGCGGCGATCAATACCGACTGGGAGAAGATGGTGATTGCCGACGGCCCAATCATCAAGGACGGCCGCATCCAGCTGTACGAGAAGCCGGGGCTGGGAGTGGAACTTAACGTGGCTTGGGTGCGGTCGAAGCTGGTCCCGGGCGAACAGTGGTGGGGCTGATGGCGATTCCGGAGGTGCGGCCCGGAGAGCCTTACGCCCGTCATCACTTCACCCGCATGCGCTCGCGGAGCTTCAGCAGGCGCTCGGCAAGGGCATCACTCGCGGGGCCCACCTGGCCGGCCCGGACGTAGCAGCGTTCCGCGTCGGCGAGTCTGCCGGTTTCGGCATACACATCGCCGAGCATGACGAGTGAATCCTGGCGCTCCTCGATCGCCAGGCCCTCGGTCAACGCGCGGATCACGCCGGCGGTATCTCCGGCAGCGCGACGGCTCATCGCCTCTTCCTGCAATTTGCGGAACGCGTTGAGGCGGCCGGTGAACTGGCGATCGAGCACCAACAACTCCTTCTCGGCCGCTTCCGCGTCAACCGGGCGGCCGAGCGCGCGATAGATGCGGCTCGAAATCCAGAGCGCGGCTCGCTGCTGCTCCGCGCCCGACGCCTTCCGACGCGCGCCTTCGGCATCTATGAGGGCCTGTTCAAACTGCATCCCGGCATAGAGGCACCGCGCCTGCCCGATCCGGGCATCCACATTGTCCGGTTGGTGTTGGAGCACGGCGCTGAATTGCTCCAGCGCTGGATCGGAGTCCCCCATTTCCAGCATGGCCTGCCCGAGCGACACGCGCGTCTGGGGGGATTCCGGGTGCAGCTGGAGGCTGCGGGAGAGGTGCTGGCGGGCGGCTTCATAGTCGCGTGCTGCCAGGTAGTAACGGCCCAGCCAATACTCCGAACGCGCGTCCTCCGGCTCCAGTTTCACCGCATGTTCCAGAATGATGCGGGTTTCCGGCGTCATTTGCCCGCTCTCCACTCGAAACATGCCGAGCACGCGGTGCGCCGCGCCGAACTCCGGGTTCACGTCCACCGCCCTGGTGAGTTGCTCGATGCCCTCGGGTATCTTGCCGGACATGCCGAGCGCCGAGCCAAGATAGTAGTAGACTTCGGCAAACCCTGGCTCTTGCGCCGCCACTTTTTGTAGCACGATGGCGGTGCCGGCATAGTCGGACGTCTCAAACAGGCACTGGCCCAATAAGAAGCCGATCGCGGCGACCGTGGGGTGAGCGGCCGCCAGTTCCCGCAGCGCCGGTATGCTCTCGGCACACAGCCCCTCCGCTGCCAGTTTCTGCACCGCCTGGAAGCGCACCTGGTCCGGAGTAGCCTGGGCCAGTAGCAGTGCTACCGCGATTGCGATCACCTGGCCGGCTCCTCGACCGTCAGGACCCGGTCGGCGGTCAGGTTGGCCAGAATTTGCCGAATCCCACTGGGCCAGTGGATTTCAACCTCTTTGACGACCTTGGCTGACCCCAAACCAAAGTGGATGCGGCTGTCGCTCGAGGACGCGTATCCCACGGTAGTGGTCGAGTGGTTGTACTGTACCGATCCGTCTTCGCCGGTGATCTTCAGAGCGGCGCCGAGTCCCATGCGGTTGCTCTTTCGGCCCACAAGGCGGAACAGTATCCAGTGATTGCCATTCTGCGTTACGTTGCGGAACAGCTTCGCAGGCCCCCCAAGGACGGACACCACGGCATCGATGCGGCCGTCGTTATCGAGATCGCCGAAAGCCACGCCGCGGTGAGCCGCCGCGAGTTGGAAGTCCTGCCCGGTCTGCGCGCTGACGTCTTCGAATCGGTTCCCTCCGAGGTTCCGGAAGACCGCGTTGGGTTCAGGGTACTGCCGGCCATCGTGCATTTCGGCGATGGTATCGAGCACGTTGGAGCGGGCTACGAACAGATCCTTGCGGCCATCGTTATCGAAATCGAAAATGCCGTTTCCCCATCCCGACATGCGCATGGTAAACCTGCCCAGGCCGCTGGCCGCGGTCATGTCGAAGAAGAGGCCACCCTTGCGATTCACAAAAAGCGGAAAGCCCTCGCGTTCGACGGCGGTGTGCCAGATGTCAGGCAGCCCGTCGTTGTTGACGTCCCGGAAATCGGAGCCCATGCCGGAGAGCGCGTTCCCGTTCTCATTGAATGCCACCCCGGCCTGAATCCCTACCTCCTCGAATTTCTTGCCGCCGAGATTGTGGAACAGGAAATTGGGGTCGGTATCGTTGGCCACGAAGGCGTCGGGATAGCCGTCGCCGTCGTAATCGGCAAACGAGATGCTCATTCCCTTGCCGAAATGGGCGGCGATGCCGGTCTCCGCGCTGAGATCGGTGAACGTGCCGTTGCCGTTGTTGCGGTAGAGGGTATTGTGCAGCGATTCGTAGTACCTGGGA
>JAPKZC010000365.1 GCA_026394025.1 Candidatus Solibacter sp. | reverse complement strand
TTCCAGAAACGAAGGCTCGGCCGTGCGGCCTGACTCCGCGGTCAGCGCCTCGAACCCGGGCATGAAGCCGGTCTTGCGGCGATGGTTGGCGCGAATATGGTGAACGGTGTCCGCCCATTCGGCGCCGCGGCCCGCCCGCTCATAGCAGCGACGGGCGCGCTCGAAATTCGTGAGCGCCGCGTCGTAATACTTGCTGTTCGACTTGTTAACGATGCGCATTCCTTGGGCACGCCAGAGGCGGGCGGCGAGGCCTGGCTCAGCCTTCTCCAGCTTCTTCGCGGCAGGCTCGGTGGCGTAGTGGCTCACCTTTTCGAGCACCTCGTCCGTGGCGCCGCGCACCAGTTCCGCGAGACGTTTCATCTCCTTGGTCTCGATGAATAACTCAATGAGGGATTGGAGATCGTCGCCCTTGGCTGCGTCCATGGCCTTCTCGTGCCAGGCGGCGCGTCCGGTTTTGGGCACGAACTTCATGAGTTCCGCGTAACTGTAATTGCAGGGTTCTTCTCGAAACGCCGCCCAGGCGTCCTCCAGCGCCTCGTTTCCGCGGCCAAGCCTGGTCAGCAACTCGCGGTGAAGCCCGATGAGTTGGTGGCCGGCCATGGTACACCCATGTGGGTTCTCCCGGTCGAGCGCAATCCCGCGCTTCACCCACACCAGCGCCTCGTCCGGCTTGCGGCGTGTGACGAGTATGGTGGCAAGGGCATGGCAGTCCTTGGCGGTGAGCCCGGTTTGAGTCGTGAGGGCGATGTAGGCCGCGAGGTTTCTCTGCGGGAGGTAGATCGTGCGCAGAATCTCGCTCCCACGCCGGCGACGGTACTCGAATTCGTGTCCCGGCGCTTTGCCCTCCGCTAGCTTAGCCGTGGCCGCAGCCTCGAAGCGCGTTCGAATCTGTCTCTCGAATGCGGCCAATCCGGCCTTGCCGAACGCCTTGGAGGCATCCTTCTCGATGTCGTAACACAATGCGTAGGGGTCGTCGTCCATCCACGCAAGCAGCCGGGCAGCCGTCTCGTCCGGGTCGGCGCCCGACGCCTGCCTGGCTTTGATCCATTTGCAGATGAGATCGCCTACGAACTGTCCAAAGGATCCGCTCGAATCGTGGAGTTCTTCGGCCTTCTGGTAGCAGCCGGCGAGGAGAGTTTCGTAGAGTGCGGCAGCGCGTGCCGGGCCCTGGCGAGCTTCGCGAGCATGGCGGCGACCTCTTCCAGTTCGCTCAC
This sequence comes from Candidatus Solibacter sp., assembly GCA_026394025.1. GTDB lineage: Bacteria > Acidobacteriota > Terriglobia > Bryobacterales > Bryobacteraceae > Solibacter. Next base: position 2,621 of record JAPKZC010000365.1, on the reverse strand, counting down.
GAACGAGAAGCAGGCCCGATCGGGAATGAACACCCCCGGATTGAGAGCCAGTTCCATCTGGCGCTCGAAGGGATCTGCACCGCGCCGGGGCTTTCGTCTCATCCGCGGCTCCCGTGTCCCGATCGCCGCGATGTCAAAACCGCCTTCCCGTCAGCCATCTCTCAGTCAGTTTACCCCGTTCTGTTTCGGCCCCGACCACCGAACAAGTTGGCTACAATCATCCAGATGAGGCCAAGGTAAGATCGATGGCTGGAAAAGACGCAAAATCCGGGTCAGATCGCAAGGGTGAGGGCGCCAATGTGCTCGAAAAACTGGACAATGCGGAAGCCGCCTCGGTCCTCAGGAAGCTTCTGGACCGCCACAGCGAACTTCGCTCCGAGGCCGAAGCAATCGCCTTGGGCATGTTAGGCGAAATCTCGCCGTTTTCCGTCGCGCACGAGGTCGAAGATGCCTTACTCCAATTCGACTATGACGACTTGAATGGCCGCGCTGGAAGTCACTCCTGGGGCTATGTCGAACCGTCGGAGGCGGCGGGGGAACTACTGGAGGAAGCGCTGGAGCCATTCGTCAACGATATGAAGCGGCACCTGGAAATGGGACTTGAGGATCAGGCCGCGCAGTTCTGCCAGGGAATCCTCCTCGGCCTTTTCCGGGTGCGCGACGGCGGCGAAAACGACATCCTGAATTGGGTGCCGGACTTTCCGCGCGAGGCGGCAGCCAATGCACTAAAGGTGTGGAGCGAGACAGGCGGGGCCGAACGGGCAGGTGCGCCCGCAAGGAAGCGCCGCCGGCTTTCGTAAGAGAGCATATGCCGGATTGGGACTGGCTTTTCAAGCCCGGCCCTTGAGGTGCTGGACCCTACCACGAATTCCCGGGGCGTTGCAGACACTTGGTGCAACAACGAATCCACCGAGCCCGTCCACTCCGGCATCGACGTACGGTGGCGCTGTCAGGACGGCTGATCAATGGTGTGATTCGACCGGGATTTTGATGCTTTTAAGTCGTGAATACGGTACATTGGGAGTGAGAGGTATCAGCATGGGCGTCATTTCGCCAGCCCGGCCGGACTTGGCGGCTCACCGCGGAGCCACTACGGCACCTTTTCCCAAACTCGTAGGTGAGTTGGTCGCCGTGATCGGCAAGAAGCTGACAGCTTATATCGCTGGAGTTAAGGATGTTCGGGCAATCGATCGCTGGATGGATGAAGCAGTACCATACAAGAGCGCAGAAGAACGGTTGCGGTTTGCCTTCCGAGTGGTGAAAACCATTGAGAATCAAGAAGATGGATCAGTAGTCCAGGCCTGGCTCACGGGACTCAACCCCGAGTTGAACGACCGCGTTCCGATCCGACTCTTACGGGAGGGCGACCTCGAAATTGTAGGCCCTGAAATTCTGGGCGCTGTCCGCGCTTTCGTGGCCGGAGGATAGGCCATTCCACTCAGCATTGAATCGCAGGGTACGATCTATCGAATCGGTCGCCGTCCTAACCCGTGGCGGCCACCTGCCTGGTCCCTCGCTGGTCCCGATGGAACGTTCGGCAACCGCTTCGATGACCCTGAGGGCAGTTATCGGGTGCTGTATGCCTCGTCGCAACGGCTTCCTGGGACGACTCCTCCCAAGTGGGATCTTCAGTACACTCGGGCCTCACATGAACTCGTTGAGATCTGCCACACTAGGGACCACCACTCTGAGAACTATGCTCAGATTCGTCGTTTTACTCGCAGCAGTTTCGGCTTCCGCTTCCGAAGGAGAGCTTCCACAAGCAACTCCGGCGGGCATCTCCGGATCAGCCTGGTCCAGCATCCGCGCCGAATACCAGCGCCATCGCCGCGCGGTATTTCCGGACGGCGGCGGCCATCGCGCGCGCAACGATGCGCAGCGCTGGGTAACTCGCTTCGACGGCCGCGCGTTTGACGTCACTCCCGACGCGAACGGCTGGCGCTGGGGATTGCAGCTCCAGAGCTACGGCTTTCCCGGCCAGGAACATCGCGTCAATCAGGCCAGCGCAACGGCCAGCGTGGAGAAACTCTCTTACCAGTGGGACTCTGTGATGACGGAGTGGTTCGTCAATGGCAGCCGCGGGCTGGAGCACGGCTTCACGCTGGCCTCGCGCCCCGGCGAAAGCGCCGCGTCGCTCACGCTGCACCTGGCGGTGCGGGGCACTCTGACACCTCGCATCTCGCCCGACGGACGGCGGGTAACCTTTCTGGACGAGCGGGGAGCACCTGCGCTGAACTATGCCGGACTGAAGGTGACCGATGCCCAGGGCCGCGAGTTGGCAGCCCGCTTCACCCGCGAGCCCGATGGATTGCGGCTGGAAGTGGCAGAGCGCGGCGCGCTTTACCCGATCACGATCGACCCGATTGCCCAGCAAGCGTACTTGAAACCCGCCGCGGTAGGGACCACGCAGGCTGGTGACTGGTTTGGTTATTCCGTGGCGGTGAGCGGAGACACCGTGGTGGTGGTGGCGCCCCAGGAAGACAGCTCCTCGTTGGGGGTCAACAGCACGCCGAACGAGTTGGCGGCAGGCTCCGCAGGGGCGGCCTATGTGTTCGTCCGCAACGCCGGCGTGTGGAGCCAGCAAGCCTACCTGAAACCGGCCGCGGTCGGGCCCGGAGGAC
>JAPKZC010000624.1 GCA_026394025.1 Candidatus Solibacter sp. | reverse complement strand
TTTGAAAACAAACAGCGTAGACACTGGTAGGCAGATTGCAACACATCCGCCGGAGGGACGGCTCAATGCCAATCGCAAGAATCACGGGACAGGGTCTAGCGGCGATAGCGCTTTCAGTCGCCCTCCTTTGGGCATGCTTCATCGGCGAGCGTCTGATGGTGCGTCACGCCCTGGCACAGCGAGCCCAAGTCATGCGCGAACTCCACCAGATGCGGCGCGACCACCGCGCCGAGCCGGTCTCCGCCCCTACGCCTCCCGGGCAGCACCCAACCCGTGTCACGGTAGGCTAACGTTCATCCCGCCGCGCCGGGTTGTACAATTACAGGCAATGGCGAAAATCGCTGCCTTACTGCCTCTTTTGCTGCTCGCCGTTGGTTGCGGCAAGACGCCCGCCCAGAAGCTGACCGCGCTGGCCGAGGAGTACGTTTACGGTTCCCTGGCATTCTCCCCATCCACCGCCACCGCGGCTGGCCTGCACCAGCACCGGGACCAGCAGCTCGATGAGATGCTGGACGATTTCAGCGCGCAAAGCCTCTCCAAACAGCAGACTTTCTACGAGAAAATCCGCGACCGTCTGGCCGATCTCAAGGCCGGCGAGTTGACCCCGGAAGACCGCGCCGACCTCACCATCCTACAGGACCAGATCGCGCTTTCCCTGCTCGATTTCAACGAAATCCACAGCCCGCTGCACAGCCCGCAGTTGTACGTGGAAACGCTGGGCAACGCTCTCTTCGCCCCCTACGTACTCGAATACGCCCCGAAGCCGGACCGCATCCGGCACATCATTGCCCGCCTGCAAAAGGTGCCGCTCTATCTCGATCAGGCCGCCACCAATCTGGTTTCCGCCCCGGGCGTCTGGACCCAGGTGGCAATCGAGGAGAACCAGGGCAACATGAATCTGGTAGACAAGGAAATCCGCGCCGGTCTTCCCCCAGACCAGGCCGAGACTTACGCCCGCGCCGCCCGGCCTGCCCTGGACGCCATGACCAGGTTCGACAAGTTCCTGAGGAATAGTCTGAGCAGCCGCAACAGCCACGACTGGCGCCTCGGCGGCAGTATCTACCCGCGCAAGTTCCGCTACGCGCTGGAAACCGGGGTCGAAGCCGACAACACTCTACAACAGGCCGAGCGCGACCTGCTCGCCGTCCGCGCCCGCATGCTGCAACTCGCCCTGCCCTTGCACCGCGAAGCCTTTGCGGCCCACAAGGACCACAGCGATCTCGATGGCGCGGGCCGCGAAAACACCGTCATCGGCGAAGTGCTGGGCAAAATCGCCGACCGCCACGCCACCCGTGAAAGCTTCATGGACGATGCCCGAAAGGCTCTCGACGAAGCCCGCGCTTTCGTGCAGGAAAAGCACCTCCTCATGCTGCCTCCGCGGGCCAATCTGCAAGTCATCCCCACGCCCGAGTTCATGCGCGGCAGCTACCCGGTGGGCGGCTTCAATGCCGCGCCCGCCTTGGAACCGCAACTCGGCGCTTTCTACTGGGTCACCCCCATTCCGCCCTCCTGGCCCAAGGAACGGGTGGATTCCAAGCTGCGCGAATACAATTTCTACAAGCTCAAGCTGCTCACCATTCACGAGGCCATGCCCGGCCACTACGTGCAGATGGAGATCGCCAACGACGTCCAGCCGAAGTCGCGCCGGATTCTCCGTTCCATCTTCGGCAATGGTCCCTACATTGAAGGCTGGGGCCAGTATTCCACCCAGGTGATGCTCGACGAAGGCTTCCTCAACCGTGCGCCGGAATTGGCGCTCACCTTCGCCAAGGAGGAACTGCGCGTCCTGGCCAACGCCATCATCGATATCCGCCTCCAGATGCTCGGCATGACGGACCAGGAGGCGCTGGACCTGATGCAGAAGCAGACCTTCCAGGAAGTGGAGGAGGCCACCGCCAAGTTACAGCGCGCCAAACTCACCGCCGCGCAGTTGCCCATGTACTATGTCGGTTGGCGCGCCTGGATCAAAGCCCGCGACGAATTCAAGCAGGCCAAAGGCAGCGCCTACAGCCTGGCCGACTTCAACGATCGCGCTCTTAAGGAAGGCGCCGTCCCCGTCCCCGCGCTCAGTTCCCTCTTGAAGTAGGTAGGGAGGCTGCAACCGAACCCGCGATTGAACCGTCTATAATGGCGTAGCAGAGGATGCCAGAGAACCACACACCCATGCCCGAGCCGGCGCCGCCGGTTTCATCCGTTCGTACTAGCATCTGGAGCGCGCTTTCCTGGGTGCGCGACCTCGCCTTTTCGGTGCTTATCGCCGTCATCCTGATCGTCTTCATCTACCAGCCCGTCAAGGTGGAAGGGACCAGCATGATGCCCACCCTGACCGATCAGGAGCGCATCTTCATCAACAAATTCACCTACCACTTCGGTCTCGGCAGCATCGAGCGCGGCGACATGGTGGTCTTCTGGTTCCCCCTGGACCCCTCGAAATCCTACATCAAGCGCGTCATCGGCATCCCCGGCGACCGGGTGTACATCGACGCCGGCCAGGTCTTCGTCAACGATCACGCGCTGGCCGAAAACTACGTCCCCGAAGACTATCATGACCGCGTCTCCTGGGAAGAACACCGCGTCCCGCCCGACCAGTACTTCGTGCTGGGCGATCATCGCAGTTCGTCCAGCGACAGCCGCA